>JADDPR010000559.1 GCA_016781775.1 Rubrobacter sp.
AGACCTCGTGAACAGCCCAAGCCCAAAGCTAGCCTCGCTCCTCTCTCGCGCAGATAGCGGACGCCCTCCCAGTCATGATTTCAGGCCGCCCCGCTAGGCCACGACCTTTAGCAGGGTGCTCCCGTCCTTACCGAGCGAGCGCGGAAGGCCATGGCCCCACCCTTTCCTAGTGTGCGTACGCCCACCAGAAAGCCGGTAGCGATGCGCCTCCGCTGGCGCCTCCCCGCCCGTCCTAATCGCTTGTTAGGCTCCGCTGATGGGCCGGGCGTTGTAGCCATCGAAGTTTCGTAGCTGGGCGGCAACGTTCTCCCGAACCCGTTCCGGAGGCATCTCCATGCCGTGCTTTTCGTACAGGTGCTGACGTAGGCCATCCACCAGCCCACTCTCGTCCGCGGCCCGTATATCGCTCTCGCAGGACGGACACTTAACGGTTGGCTGCTCTGGCATACTGTCTCCCTTTCCTAGGTACCATGATCCTACCCAATCGGCGTGGGTGCTATCCGACCGGAAGCATGAGGTGAGCGGTGCAGGCTCGCCCCTGAAAAGGCGTCATTACCTTACCGGGCAGGGGTGCCTGGTACACCTTCAACTACGACCTGGTGAACAGCCCCGACCCCTGGTGCTCCACCGCTACCTCCCCCGCCCTTAGGCAGCACCGCCCTGCTAACCCGTCGTCGCCTCGAACCCCCAGCGCTCCTCCCCCTCGGCCGCGAGCGTGGCGCGGACGCCTAGCGCAGACGTTCGCCGCCCGGCGATAGATGCAGAGGCGCATGCCACTACCAATGCACCCTTTGTAAAGGGCGCCGCCAGTCCCGTAAAATGCACCGTCGGGTGAGCGCTGCCGCGCCATGTAAAGAAGATTCAACGCCGGTTGAGCGTCTGGGGGAAAGTTGGGCGAGGGCGCCTACAAGATCAAGGAGGCAGCAGAGCGGGCGGGGGTCACCCCGGAGTTGCTGCGGGCCTGGGAGAGGCGCTACGGGGTACCGCTCCCCGAGCGGGGCCCGTCCGGCCACCGGTTGTATTCGGAGGAAGACATCCGGGCCGTGCGCTGGATACGAAAGCAGACGGATTGGGGCGTAGGAGTTCGGCGGGCCGTGGAGCTGTTCAAGGGGAGCGGATCGGCGCCAGGGGCGCAGGCCGACCTCGAAGTCGTCCGGCACACGCTCTTGGACCATCTTCTGGCCGGGGAGGAAGGGAAGGCCGGCGCGGTGCTGGAGATGGTCGTCTCGGGTCATGGCATAGAGGCGGCGTGCGTGGAGGTCGTGGAGCCGGTGCTGGTGCTGGTAGGGGAGCTGTGGCATCGGGGCGTGATCGGGGTGGCCCACGAGCACTGGATAACCGAGTCGCTGAAGTCGGTCCTGATCCGGCTCCTCGCCGAGGAGAAGAGAGCCGGCCCGGACGGCGTCAGGGTGATCGTAGCGTGCGCCCCCGAGGAGCTGCACGAGATGGGGCTTTTGATGCTCGCGCTGTTCCTGGCCCGTCGAGGGCTCGACGTCCTCTACCTCGGGCAGGCCGTCCCGCTGGAGGACCTCGGCGTCTTCGTTGGGGGGTTCGGAGCCCGAGCCGTCTTACTCTCCGCAAGCCAAAAGCAGCGGGCGAAGCGGATGCTGGCGGAACTGCCCCAGTTGGAGGCGGCAAGCGGCGCGCGGGTGTTCGTCGGGGGTTTGGCATTCGAGGACGAATCGTTGCGCAAGGCGGCGGGGGAGCGCTTCCTGGGCCGGGGTGTTCGAGAAGCCGCCGACGTCGCCGCCGAACTACTCCTACAGCGTTCGTCATAACGATCCGACCGGCAAGCCGTACATAAGATGTTGGAAGAAGTTGCTGGCGGCCTGGCTCAAAGTTGCACCCGGTTATCGCACGGTCGATGATTCACGCGGTCGCTGTTCGTCTTCTCCCGGGCCTCGCGTAGGCCACCCTCGGCGCGGCTAAAGCACGACGTCGATCTCCGCCTCGCCGGCCAGCTTTACCATCACGCGAAATGCGACGCTCGGTATTGTCCCAACCGGCGTGGGCACATGCTCACGAGACGATCATCTGGGCGAGCAAGGGCAGGGGTGCCCGCCACACCTTCAACTACGACCTCATGAACAGCCCGAACTCGGGGGCGCAGGTCTCGTCGGTGTGGCGCATCCGGACCGTTCCGAAGGGCGAGAAGGCGCATGGCTACCACCCGACCCAGAAGCCCTTGCGCCTCCTACGGCGCGCCCTACTCGCCTCCACGGACGAAGGAGACCTCGTCTTCGACCCGTTCTCGGGCTCGGGGACGACGGCGGTGGCGGCCAAGGAGCTCGGGCGCTTCTTGTGGGGGCGGAGCTGGACGAGGGGTACGTGGGGCTCGCCGCGGGGCGGGTGGCGGCGACGGAGCGGGGGCGCTGCTGCGCGAGATCTCGGAACGGTTCTGGACGGACGCCTGAGCGAAAAATTCTGATCAGGCGTCCATCCAACCTTCTCCTACACCCCTTAACCCAATGGCTCAATGCACAAGCTTCGTGCCGCCAACCTGTCGAATGTACTTATACGCCTGATGCATTTCCTGCGGTGCAAGGGGTACTCGGAGGCGTAGCGGTAGCGCCCTTCGTCCCGTAGCATGGCCTCATGTCCTCCCCGGTCCTCGTCCTTGCAGACACCCACATACCGCGCCGCGCGAAGGGCCTGCCTGAGGCGCTCGTGCCGCACCTGGAGCGGGCCGCGCAGATCCTGCACGCCGGCGACCTTCTGGAGAAGTCGGTGATCGAGGAGCTCTCCCGCTACGCCCCCGTCCGGGCCGTGAAGGGCAACGTGGACGTTCCGGAGGTAAATTTGCCGGAGACTCTGGAGTTCGAGGTGGGGGACATCCCCGTCGCCATGGTCCACGACTCGGGCCAGGGGAAGGGCCGCCGGGCGCGCATGAGGCGCCGCTTCCCGGGAGCCCGCGTCGTGGTGTTCGGGCACTCTCATATACCTTTGCTGGAGGATGACGGCGAGCTTATGCTCTTCAACCCCGGCAGCCCGACGGACAGGAGGCGGCAGCCGAAGCACACGTTCGGGCTGTTGTGGGCGGGGGGTGGTGCCGTGCGTGCCGAGGTGCGCACGCTCGGGGGAGGGGTACTCTTCGAGGCCGGGCCGTCCTAGCGGCCGTGGTATAAGGAGCGGGACGGCTCTTTGGGTATCGCAGGTGACATAGCGCTCATCCTGGTCGCGGCGTTGTTTGGTGGGGTCGTCGCGCAGCGGCTCGGGCTGCCCCTGATCCTCGGCTACATCCTCGCCGGGGTGATCGTCGGTCCCAACACGGGCGGCCCGACCGTCGGCGACGCGCACGAGATCGAGCTTCTCGCGGAGATCGGAATAGCGCTCCTGCTCTTCGCCATCGGGCTACACTTCCCGTTGGGCGAACTCAAACCCGTCCGGAAGATAGCCCTCATCGGCACCCCGATCCAGATGCTGCTCACCATCGGTTTCGGCTACGGGGTGGGGAAGCTTCTCCTCGGCCTCGGCACGGTCGAGGCGATCTGGCTCGGGGCGCTGTTCTCGCTCTCCAGCACGGCGGTCGTCTTGAAGACTTTGTCGGAGAGGGGGGTGCTCGGTACGCTCTCGGGGAGGGTGACCATCGGGATGCTCGTCGCCCAGGACGTGGCGATCGTGCCGCTCCTGATCCTGCTGCCCGAGCTCGGTAACCTCGGGGAGGGGCTCCCGAGGCTCGGGATCGCGATGCTCCAGGCGGGCCTCTTCGTCGCCGTCATGGCGGTCTTCGGCACCCGGATCTTCCCGCTACTTATGGCCCGGGTGGCGCGCTGGAACTCCAGGGAGCTCTTCCTGATCTCCGTGGTAGCCACGGGCCTCGGCGTGGGCTACGCGACCTACCTGACCGGCCTCTCCTTCGCCTTCGGGGCGTTCGTCGCCGGCCTCGTCCTCTCGCGCTCGGACTACAGCTACCAGGCCCTCTCGGACATAGCGCCGCTTCGGGACGTCTTCTCCATGCTCTTCTTCGTCTCGGTCGGGATGCTCCTCGACCCGGTCTTCTTGTGGCAGCAGGCCCCCGTCGTCCTCGCCGTCGTCCTGCTCGTCTTCCTGGGGAAGGGCGTCATCTTCGCCGGCCTCGCCCGGACTTTTGGATACGGGAACATCGTCCCGTTCGCCCTGGGGCTCGGGCTCTTTCAGGTCGGCGAGTTCTCGTTCCTGCTCGCCCGGGTCGGGGTGGAGGAGGGCGCCATCTCGCAGGGCACGTACTCCATCGCCCTGACCACCGCCGTTGTGACGATGGCCCTTACCCCGTTCGCCGCCCGCGAAGCCCCCCGGCTCTACGGGCTGTGGCGTCGGCGCTTCCCGGCGGCGCCCATGGAGAACATAGAGCTCCCCGAGACGGGGCTGGAGGACCACGTGGTCATCGTGGGGTACGGGCGCGTGGGGCAGTTTGTGGCGCGCATGATCGGGGGGCTCGACTGCCCGTTCGTCGTGATCGACGCTTACCCCGGACGCGTGGACGAGGCAAAGAACGAGAAGGTCCCGATCGTCTTCGGCGACGCGACGGCGGAGCCGGTGCTCGAGGCGGCGGGGGTCTCAGAGGCCCGTCTCGTCGTGCTCACCGTCCCCGAACCGGTCGTCGTGAGGCTCGTCGTCGAGCGCGTGCGGTCGATGAACCCCGAGGTCCGCATCGTCGCGCGCTCGACGAGCCAGGAGCACCTCGAAGACCTCTCCAGCCTCGGGGTCTACGAGGCGGTGCAGCCCGAGCTCGAGGCCGGGCTGGAGCTCGGACGCCAGGCGCTCCTCAGGCTCGGGATCGGGGCGGGCGAGGTGCAGCGTTTCTCGGATCGGGTCCGCCGCGAGCTGTACGCCCCGCTCATGAGCGATGGCGACGGGCGTAACGTGCTCCACCGGCTGCGGCGGGCCTCCGAGGTGATCGAGACGGACTGGATCGAGGTCCCCGAGGACGGTCTGCTCGCGAACCGGAAGATAGGGGAGCTGGACATCCGGGCGAGGACCGGGGCCTCCGTCGTCGCCGTCGTCCGCGACGAAGACGTCGCCGCCAACCCCGGTCCCGATTTCGAGCTCGCCCCCGGCGACCTCCTCGCCGTCCTCGGCACCCCCGAGCAGCGCGCCGCCTTCTCCGACCTCCTGCTCTCGCCCGGCCGCTCGCCGCGCTAGGGGCAAGCAGGGCCTCCGGCTCCGGACCCC
>JADDPR010000301.1 GCA_016781775.1 Rubrobacter sp.
CCAGCCAGGCGGCGATGGAGCAGATGTTCGGTCCCGCCGAGCGCGCGTACATCGAGGCGGTAAACGGCTCCCTGTGGCTCGCCGGCCTCGTGGCGGCGCTGGCGGCGGTGGCTTTAGGCCTGCTGTTCGCCCGCCGGATCTCCGGCCCGATCCGAACCCTCACCTTCGCCGCCCGGAGGCTCGGCGCCGGCGACCTCGAAGGGCGCGCCCCGGTGGACGACAGGCGCGACGAGCTGGGAGAGCTCGCCGAGGCCTTCAACTCGATGGCCGAGGCGGTCGGCCGGCAAGAGATGCTGCGCCGCCGGATGGCCGCGGACATCGCCCACGAGCTCAGGAACCCGCTCGCGGTCATCCAGGCGAACCTGGAGGCCATGCTCGACGGGGTCCGGCCCCTCTCGACCGAGGAGGTGGCCGACGTGCACCGCGAGACGCGGCTGCTGTCCCGTCTCGTCACCGACCTGCGCGACCTCTCGTTGGCAGAGACGGGGCAGCTCCCCCTACGGAAGGAGCTCACGGACCTTGCCGTGCCGGTGCGGGCGAGCGTCGCCCGTTTCTCTTCGCTGGCGGAGGAGAAAGGCGTCCGACTAGCCGTCGAGGTCGCCGAGGGCTCGCCACGGGCGGACGTGGACCCTGACCGGGTCGCCCAAATCCTCGGCAACCTGCTCCACAACGCGCTGAGGCACGCCCCGCCCGGAGGCGAGGTGGTGGTGCGCCTCGAGCCGAGCGTGCAGCGGGACGAGGTCCGGGTGGCCGTTCAAGATACGGGTTCGGGCATACCCGAAGAGCATCTCCACAACGTCTTCGAGCGCTTCTACCGCGCCGACCGTGCACGGACGCGCACGGAAGGCGGGAGCGGGATCGGCCTAGCAGTGGTCAAGCAGCTTGTCGAGGCGCACGGGGGCAGGGTCTGGGCGGAGAGCCGGCCCGGAGAGGGAGCGACCTTCGGCTTCGTGCTCCCCGCCGCCAAACCGGACGCATCCGCAACCGAACAACCCCTGGAGGACGAGGGGCTGTCGCGCAATGGCCGTGCGTAGCAAGCCCCCCGGGGACGCAAAGCAGGAAACTTCTTGACCCCTCGCCTTCGAGGGCCCGATACACACCGCTTTTTCACCACTCCTTCACGGCTTCTTCACGGCGCTTAGCTAATATTCGCTTTTGCGTGTCAAAGAACCGAGTCGGGAGTAGACGGCGGATGAGAGCAAACTTCGGGAAGAGGGTGTTCGCACGGTGAACATGGACGGCATGGACAAGGGCGCCATGGATATGGGCGCGATGGGACCCATGATCCCCGCGTGGTTGACGGTGATCTCCTGGATCTTCGTGGGCATCGCGGTGTTGTGCG
>JADDPR010000425.1 GCA_016781775.1 Rubrobacter sp.
AGGACGAGCCCGAGGGGATCGACGCCTTCCGCCGGCGCCTGTACTCGTTCCTGCCCCGTATCCGGCTCACCGACCTCCTCGTCGAGGTGGACTCCTGGTGCGGCTTCTCCGGGCACCTGACGGACCTCCGCACCGGCAGGCCGTGCGGGGACCGCGAACTCGCCTACGCGGCCGTGCTGGCCGACGGCACTAACCTCGGCCTCACGAAGATGGCCGAGGCGACCGACGACCCGAGGGTCACCTACGAGAGGCTGGCGTGGGCCGCCGACTGGCACGTGAGGGAGGAGACCTACCAGAAGGCCATAGCCGAGGTCGTCAACGCCCACTACCGCCTGCCGTTCTCCCAGAGCTGGGGCAAGGGCACGACGAGTTCCTCCGACGGGCAGGTCTTCTTCGCCGGCGGCCCGAAGGACGCCCTCTCCCAGCCCAACGCCCGCTACGGGCGCGACCGGGGCGTCGTCTTCTACACGCACGTCTCGGACCAGTACGCCCCGTTCTACTCCAGGGTCATAAACACGACCGTCCGCGACGCCACCCACGTCCTCGACGGCCTGCTCTACCACGAGTCCGACCTCGACATAGCCGAGCACCACTCGGACACCGAAGGGTTCACGGACCAGGTGTTCGGGGCCACGCACATGCTTGGCTACCGCTTCGCGCCCAGGATCAGGAACATGAAGAGGATGAAGCTCTTCCCGATGAGGAAGCCTTCGCGCTACCCGAACCTGGCGATGCTCATCGGGGGCACGGTCAAGGTCAGGGATATCCGCGCCAGCTGGGACGAGGTCCTGAGGCTGGTGTCCTCCGTGAGGTGCGGCACCGTGACCGCCTCCCTGATTCTGAGGAAGCTAGCCAACTACCCCCGCCAGAACGGGCTGGCGAAGGCCCTGCGCGAGATCGGCAAGATAGAACGCTCGCTCTTCGGCCTCCAGTGGTACCAGGACCAGGACCTGAGGAGGCGGGTCAACGCCGGGCTCAACAAGGGCGAGGCCCGCAACGCCCTGGCGAGGGCCGTTTTCTTTAACCGGTTGGGTGAACTCAGGGACCGCTCCTACGAGGACCAGCAGGGCAGGGCCAGCGGGCTGACCCTGCTGACCGCGGCCATCGGCCTGTGGAACGCCGTCTACCTCGAACGGGTCGTGATGGCGCTCAGGGCGAGGGGCGAGGAGGTGCCCGAGGAGTACCTCGCCCACCTCTCGCCGCTGGAGTGGGAGCACATCACGCTCACGGGCGTCTACCGGTGGGACCTGGACGGCCCGCAGGCGGCCGTCGGCGCGGACGGCTTCCGTCCCTTGCAGAGCCTCCGGTTGGCGCCCGTCTGAGGAAGGATCATTCCGCCACGTAAGGGGCTCGGGCA
>JADDPR010000449.1 GCA_016781775.1 Rubrobacter sp.
TTCGAGCCCCACGGGGGTCGGATCTCGCTGCGGGTACGCGGTCCGGAGGGAACAAAGGAGTTCGTGAAGGCCGAACTGATGGAGGCCGGTCCGCCCGCGATAAGCGCGGGAACCGAGGTTTAGCCGTGCTCGCACTCGTCTCCCGGCGGATCTTTCGGGGCAGCCCATGGCGCTCTGGTCCTTAGTCCTCTACGCGCTCTACCTGACGCTCGCCTTCGGCGGTAGGGCGCTCCTGCAACTCCGGCGCACGGGCTCGACGGGGTTCGTCGGTATAGCGGGGCACCGGGGCTCCGTTGAGTGGACCGCGGGGATCCTGTTCGTCGCCGCCTCGGTGCTAGTTCCCGCCACTCCGGTTCTGGACCTCGCCGGCGTGCTGGAGCCCATCGCCGCTCTCGAAGGTTCGATGGGGCACGCCCTCGGCTTCTTGCTGTTCTGCGCTGGTCTCGTCGGGACGCTGCTCGCGCAGGTTTGGATGGGGGCCTCGTGGCGCGTGGGGGTAGACGAGGAGGAGAAGACCGAGCTCGTCGTCCGCGGACCGTTCGCGCTGGTGCGGAACCCGATCTTCTCGGCCATGGTGCCCGCCATCTTAGGGCTCGCGCTGCTGGTGCCGAACGCTGCTGCGGTGGCAGGATTCGCTGCGCTCGTGTGCGCGCTCGAACTTCAGGTCCGTTTCGTCGAGGAGCCGTACCTGCTCCGCAAGCACGGTACGGATTACGCGGCCTATGCCTCGCGGGTCGGGCGTTTCGTGCCGGGGATCGGGCTTTCGAGGGACGGCGGGGCACGTTGAGAGGGGCTCTCGGGGGGCTCAAGCGGCGGGCGAGGAGACTCAAGGCGGAGGGGTACGCGTTGTACCCGGCGTACGGGGACCCGCGGGTTCCGCTTTACGCCCGGGTGTGCCGCGGTCGTGGTCGGGTATGCGTTCAGCCCGATAAACCTGATTCCCGACCCCATCCCCATCCTCGGGTACCTCGACGATCTGGTGCTCGTCCCCCTCGGGGTGGCGCTCGCGATACGCATGATCCCCGCGCCCGTGCTCGCCGAGTGTCGCGCGTGAGCGCGGGAGGTCATGGCGAGCGGCATACCCGTGAACGGGGTGGCCACGGCGGTAGTGGTGGCGGTCTGGGTCTCTCTCGCGATGCTGGCAGTCCTTCTCGTCGCGAGGTGGATGCGGCCGTAGCAGACCCGTCCCGGCGGCTCCGGCAGACGCCTCCAGTAGTCCGATTTTGGTGTGCTAGGATTGCAACGCCTGTGCGGAAAGCGCGGGCCCGGTGCCCGCCGGCCTTCCGGGCGGGACCGTGGTCGAGCAAGGAGAGAGGTAGAGGAATTGGGCAAGAACAGGGGCGCGCAGGGCCAGCGGACAGCAGGCGGTGGGCCTTCCAGCACGACGGTAATCATTGGCCTGGCGGTCTTCGCATTCCTGGCGGGCTTCGGCGCGCTGATCTGGTACGACAGCAGCCAGAGCTCCGGCCCGCCGGCCGGCGTCCGGGAGTTCGACGTGACGGCCGGTGAGGGCGACCATACCCAGGACCCCGTGGATTACGAGCAAAATCCCCCCGTCGGCGGCGCGCACAACGGCGTGTGGCAGAACGCCGCCTTCTACGATCAGCCCATACAAAACGAGACCGCGGTGCACACCCTCGAGCACGGGGCGGTCTGGATCACCTACGCCCCCGACCTCCCACAGGAAGGGAAGGACCGCATAAGGGAGCTCGTCGAAGGCCGGGACTGCCTCATGGCTAGCCCTTACCCCGACCTGCCAGACGGAGGCCCGATCGTCGCCTCGGCGTGGGGCAAGCAGCTCACCGTCGAGAGCGCGGACGACGAGGACCTGCAAAAGTTCATCCAGTCCTACCGGCGCGGCCCGCAGACCCCGGAGCCCGGCGCCGCCTGCACCGGCGGGACGGCGGAGCCCGCCTAGGATGAGGTCCACGCGCCCCCGTCCCACCGCCAGCGGTCGGGGTAAGAGCACGGAGCCCTCCCGGGGCAAGCAAGCCCTCCTGCTCGCCGGGCTCCTGGCCGGGGTCTTCCTGGTCGGGGCGGCGCTCGCCAGCTTCTACCTTGGCTTGTCGTACCGGCCTCCGGACGGCGACTCGGCGGAGGCCGGGTTCGCGCGGGATATGGCAACCCACCACGCCCAGGCCGTGCAGATGGCCGAGATCATGCAGCGCAGGACCGAGAGCGACGAGATAAGGCTACTGGCCACCGACATCGCCCTGACCCAGCAGGGCCAGATCGGACAGATGCAGGGCTGGCTCGCCGCGTGGCGTCTGCCGCAGACCGGGGACGAAGCCCCCATGACCTGGATGGGCCATCCCACCGAGGGCCTGATGCCGGGGATGGCGGCCCCCGAGGAGATAAGCGCTCTGGAAACCATGCCGCCCGACGAGGCCGACGAGCAGTTTCTGCGGCTCCTGATCCCGCACCACGAGGCCGCCATACCCATGGCAGAGGCCGTGCTCTCGGAGACCGACCGGCCCGAGGTCGAGCAGCTCGCGAGCGCGATCTCCGCCTCGCAGCAGAACGAGATCCAGGTGATGAAGGACCTGCTCAGGAGCCGCGGCGCAGCCCCCGCAGAGGAGGGCCCGGCCGAAGGAGCCCCGCACGGCGGAGGCCACGCAGACCACGGCGGCTGATCTCTACCGAAACGGACATTTGCCGGTTGGCCGCCATTAGCTTCCCGTAGAACGGTCACGACGGCGAGTGGCTAGAATCGACAGGGTGCGGCAGCGGAAGGGCTCGTCCTGGCGGACCGCGATAATCTCCGTCCGGATGGGCTACCGCCCGACTTCGGGCGCATCCGGTCTACGCGCCGGCCGAACGCCTCTCCCGGAGCGGGCGGCCGAAGGCGGACCAGCTTTGTCGAGCTTTGTGGCGAAACGACCGCTCGGGCGTTGCGAAGAACACTCTAGTCGCGTCGTACGACCCCCCTACGCCACGCGTAGACGGCGGCCTGGGTTCGGTCGGCGAGGTGGAGCTTGCCGAGTATGTTCGAGACGTGGCTCTTGGTCGTCTTCTCGCTGATGAAGAGGTGGCCCGATATCTCAGCGTTCGAGAGCCCGTCGGCGATGAGCCGCAGCACTTCTAGCTCCCTCTCCGAGAGGTCCTGGAAGACGTTCGGCTCCGCCCCTCTGGCGCCGTGGATCTCCCGCACCACCCTCGCCGCTACCCTGGGGTGGAGGATGGCCTCGCCGACAGCGGCTTTGCGAACGGCGTCGGCAAGCTCCTTGGGGCCGACCTCCTTGAGGACGTAGGAGAGGGCGCCGGCGCGGATCGCGGGGAAGACGTGCTCGTCGTCGTGGTAGGAGGTGAGGACCACGACGTTCGTGCGCGGGGAGATCGCCCTGAGACGGCGCGTCGCTTCGACGCCGTCCATGCCGCCCGGCATGATCAGGTCCATCAGAGCGACGTCGGGGGCGTGCTCCTGGGCGAGCCTCACCGCCTCCTCCCCGCTCCCCGCCTCGGCGACGACCGAGATGCCGGGCTGCGTCTCAAGAAACGCCCGCACCCCCCGTCGCACGAGCTCGTGGTCGTCCACCAGCAACACGGTTACGGCCTCGGCCATCTTCTCCCCTCTCCGCGCGTCCCCCCCAACGGGCAGACGCAGATGACCCGCGTCCCCAAGCCCGGCCCGCTCTCGACGTCGACGTACCCGCCGAGCCCCTCCATCCGCTCGCCCATGCTCTTGAGCCCGAAGCCCCCGTTGGGCTTGCTCGGGTCGAAGCCCCGACCGTCGTCGACAACCCGGAGCGTGAGGGCGTCCGGGCCGTAGGAGAGGTTCACCTCAGCCCTCGACGCCGCGCTGTGCTTGGCGACGTTCGCGAGGGCCTCCTGCGCCACCCGGAAGATCGCCTGCTCTACCTCCAGAGGCGTCTCGCGCTCGCCCTGAATGCGGACTTCGGAGGGGATCTCGCTTCCCCGCGACCAGGCTTCGGCGTAGTCGCGTAAAGCGCCGGCCAGGCCCTTGCCTTCCAGGGCGGCCGGGCGCATCTGGTGGATAAGGACGTTGAGCTCCTTCTGCGTCCCCTTCACGAGTTCCTCGGCCTGGGCAAGATGAGCCTCGGCGGCGTCTCTGTCCTCCTGGATCAGGGCGCGCGCGGCGGCGACCTGGAGGGAGGTGGCGAAGATCTGCTGCTTGACGGAGTCGTGCAGGTCCCGGGCAAAGCGGTTGCGGGTCTCCAGGGTGGCGAGCTCGCCCCTGGTCTGCATGAGCCCATCGAGCTCGGCGGCCATGCTGTTGAGCTCGCGCGAGAGCTGCCCGAGCTCGTCCTTGGAACGGTCCTCGACGGTGACGGAGAAGTCTCCCCCGCTCCACCTCTGGGCGGCGCGGGCCAGCCTGCGCAGGCGCCGGGTCAGGCCCCACGCCGTCACGAAGCCGAAGAGCGTGCCGAGAAGGGCGGCGGGGAGCATCAGGAGGACGGCGCTCACCCCGACGCCGATCAAGAGCGCCCCGGTGAGGTTCGGCACCCGCACCGTCCCCACGAGCGCGCCCGCGACCCGACCGTCCTCGTCCTCGAGCGGCACGACGGTCATCATCCTCCCACCGGTGTTCGCCGAGAGGCGCCTGGAGTTCTCCTCGCCCGCAAGGGCCGCGTCTACGAGCGGACCCAGACCGGCGACGCGCCCGGCGTCGAACCTCTCCCCCTCCGGAAATCCTGGAGCTCGGGGACGGAGACGAGCAGGCTCCGCTCCTCGTCGATAACGAAGAGGGACCCGCCGCCCAGCCCGACTTCGAAGCTGGCGGGGTCCTCCCGCCGTTCTCCGGCTTCCCGGAGCTCCGCCTCGCCCGTGAGGTCCGCAAGCTCCCCTCGCAGGCCCTCGACGTCCGGGGGCGTCTCGCCTATGTGCTCCTCCAGACGCGGCGCGAGGCCATCCCTCGCCTGCTGGGCAGCGAGGATCGGCGGCAGGTTCGAGTTGAGGAGCGCTATCACCGCGCTTACCAGGAGAAGCTCGAGGGCGAGCAGGGCCACGACCGTCACGAGCGTGTAGCTGAAAGTCAGCTTCCATCGCAGCCGCCGCAAAGAGAAGATGTTGCGCTTCATGGACCCTTTCCCCGAAACATCGTCCGATCAGTCTACCGGCAACCCCGCATGCCACATCGTCCCCGGGGCGCATTTCGCCTCCGTCCGGGGGAGTATCCGAAACCGCGCGAACCTCGGGGCGTAGAAGCTTTGTACGCACCCTGGCGGCGAGCAA
>JADDPR010000061.1:0-3667 GCA_016781775.1 Rubrobacter sp.
AGAGGAGATGCTGTTGGCTTTCACAGGGCGACGGAGACGTCGGTGTTAGCATCAAGCCATGAACGAGAAGGGGGAAGACGCGGGCGAGCGGACGTGCGAGCTGTGCGGCCGGGCGGCCGTAGACCTCACACGCCACCACCTCATCCCCAGGACACGCCACAAGAACAAGCGCAACAAGAAGATGTTCGACCGCCAGGAGATCCACCAGACCGTAGACCTCTGCCGTCCGTGCCACCGCCACATCCACGCAACCCTCGATAACAAGACGCTCGAGCGCGAGTACAACACCGTCGAGGCGCTGCTCTCTCACCCCGACATCCGACGGTTCGTCGAGTGGATCCGCAAGAAGCCCCACGGCACCGTGCGCCGCAGTCCTCGCCATAACGACGACTACTCCCGCGCAAGCTAGCGCGGGGGTGATCCGCAGCCTCTCCCCCTCGACCCCGCTCGCAAACCACTCCTCGTAGTCGTAGCGATGCGGTTACCCGACGCCGTCGGGTCATCTCGGGTACGTCTCCGACCGACGCCAGCGTCGAGCGAGATAAACGACCCCGAAGGGCCCGCCCCACCGCGCCGTAAGCGACGGTCCAAGCCGTCGAGACGCGGCGAGTCGGCTACTCCACCATCGGGATGCCGAGGTGCTCGTAGGCCCGCCTCGTCGCGACCCGCCCGCGGCTGGTGCGCTGTATGAGCCCGCTCTGAAGCAGGTACGGCTCGTAGACGTCCTCGACCGTGTCGCGAGCCTCGCCCAGTGCAACGGAGATCGTCCCGACCCCCACCGGCCCGCCGCCGAACTTGTCGATGACGAGCGCCAGGTAATCGCGGTCGATACGGTCGAGCCCGAGGCCATCGACCCCCTGCATCTGCAGGGCCGCCGCCGCCGTCTCGTCGTCGATCGTCCCGTCGCCCATGACCTCGGCGTAGTCTCGGACGCGCTTGAGGAGGCGGTTAGCGATGCGAGGCGTCCCCCGGCTCCTCATCGCGAGCTGCTGGGCCCCCGACTCGGTGATACGCACCTTCAGGATGCCGGCGTTGCGCACCACGATCTTCTTGAGATCCTCGGGCGCGTAGTAGTCGAGGCGGGCGTTGAAGCCGAACCTGTCGAGGAGGGGCTTCGTCATCAAGCCCGTGCGCGTCGTCGCGCCGACGAGCGTGAAGCGCGGAACGTCCATCCGGATCGTGCGGGCCGAAGGGCCCTGGCCGAGGACGATGTCCATCGCGAAATCCTCCATCGCGGGGTAGAGGACCTCCTCGATCTGGCGGTTGAGACGGTGGATCTCGTCTATAAACAAGAAGTCGCCCTCTTCGAGCTGCGTCAGGATCGCCGCCATGTCGCCGGCACGCTCGAGGCTCGGGCCGCTGGTAATGGAGATGTCGACTCCCATCTCGGCCGCGAGGATGCGGCAGAGCGAGGTCTTACCGAGCCCCGGAGGCCCCGCGAGCAGCATGTGGTCCAAAGGCTCCCCGCGCCGCTTCGCCGCCTCCACAAAGACCCAGAGGTTCTCCTTGAGCGCCTCCTGCCCGATAAACTCCTCGAGCGTCCTGGGTCTGAGGGTAGGCTCGTCTCCCTCCGCGTCCTCCGACGGATCTACGGCGCTCTCGAAGCCCGCCGCCCCCGTGATGTCGTCAGGTACGTCCTCCTCGCGCGCCCCGTCGACCCAGGCGGCGTTGCCGCTCACCGTGAAGTCGTCGTCCATCTCTTCCATCCCGCCGTTCGGCTCCTCGCCCGGACCGTCCTCCGGGCGCCAATTCTCGTTGAACCCGTCGGCGTTCAACGCCTGCTGCCTATCCGTCGCAACGCCTCCTTGACGTACCTCTGTACCGTATCCTGCGGCGGCACCGCCTGTAACGCCTTCTCGGCCTCCTCGATGGAGTACCCGAGCGCCGCCAGCGCCTCGCGCGCCTCGATAAACGGACCGCCCGTGCCGCCCCCGATACCGGGGTCGAACGCCGAGAGATTCTTGCCCTTGAGCTCCAGCACGAGCCGCTCCGCGGTCTTCTTGCCGAGCCCCGGCACCGAGGCGAGCTTTATCACGTCGCCCCGTCCGACCGCCTCGGCGACCTCCTGCGGGGAGAGCGCGGAGAGGATCGCGAGCGCGAGCTTCGGCCCGATCTTGCTGATCGCGGTCAGCGTGTCGAAGGCCGCCCGCTCCTCGCGCCCGGCGAAACCGAACAGGAGCATCGCGTCCTCCCGCACCACCATGCGCGTATGGAGCACGCAGTCCTCGCCCACCGCCGGGAGCGCCCGCAACGTCGATGACGAGGTAGAGGCCCGGTAGCCCACCCCGCCGACGTCCACGACGACGCCCTCCATGTCCTTCTCTGCCAACTGCCCACGAAGCCTGTGTATCATCGCCTGATTATCCCCCACCCCCGCCTATTTCCCCACCCCCAACTTTCCCGTCCTCCCGCCCTCCATCCGCAGGGAGAACGCGTGGCAGATGGCGATGGCCAGACCGTCGGCCGCGTCGTCGGGCCGGGGGATCTCCGGGAGCTTCAAGAGCACCTTGACCATCTCCTGGACCTGGCGCTTGTCGGCCCTTCCGTAAGACGTTATGGCCTGCTTGATCTGCATCGGCGTGTACTCGGCGACCTCGATCCCCGCCCGATACGCCGCGAGGATCGCTACCCCCCGCGCCTGGCCAACGGTGATCCCCGTGGTCACGTTGGTGTTGAAGAAAAGCTCCTCGACGGCGACGGCCCCGGGCCTGTAACCCTTCACGAGCTCGGTCACCCCGTCGAAGAGCCTCCCCAACCTCCGCGGCATCTCCCAAGCCGACGGCGTCGTGATGGCGCCGTGCTGCACGTAGCTCAGGCGGGTGCCCAGGGGCCCGCCCGTGCGGATCACGCCCCAGCCCATCGTCGCCGTCCCGGGGTCTATCCCCAGGATCGTCGTGCCGCCGCGCCTCTCTGCCATCTTCACCACCATGCCGGGGACAAGGGTAACCCGTCCCCGTAAGGCCTGCACCGCTCCCTACATATGGTACGCCATCGCAGCCTCACCACTACCTCGAAACAACCCCGGATAGGGCCCCCGCCAGGGCCGCGGAACCACTCGAACCGTCCCAAACACGGTGAACGATACCGGCCTCGATCTCGCAGCCCCTGCGAGCGTCGAGCGGGGCCGTGCTAGCATGCCCCCGTATCCGAGAATCGGGAGGAAAGATGACGGACTATCTGCCCGGGGTCTACCAGAGCTTCGGGAAACGCTACCCGGGGGTAAAAGAAGCCTTCGACGCCCTCGGCGCCGCCGAACACGAGGCCGGGCCGCTCGGCGAGAAGGAGCGCAGGCTCGTCAAGCTCGGGATCGCCGTCGGCGCCGAATCCGAGGGCGGGGTTCGCTCCCACGTCCGAAAGCTACTCGGGGTAGGGGCGTCGGAAGAGGAGATCCTGCACGTCATCGTCCTCGCCCTTACCACCATCGGCTTCCCCGCCACGAACGCGTCCCTCTCCTGGGCCGAGGACGTTCTCACCGAGGAGGCCCGTTAGGTTCCCCCACGCCCCGGGTAAGGCATCCCTCACGAGCTCAGGAACAACAGGACGCGTCGTCCGTAAGGGAGGATAGGTTTGACCAGGGATCAGCTGCTGGAGAACTTGAAGTGGCTAGCGCAGGGCAACCCCGCGTACGCCGGCACGGACGAAGAGGAACGCCAGAACCCGAAGGTCG
>JADDPR010000061.1:3781-5174 GCA_016781775.1 Rubrobacter sp.
TCCTCCTGCTGCAACGGTCGATAGGCAACCACCGATCCCGCGTACCGTGGGAAACGAAGATATGGGGTGATCCCTGCGTTCTCCCCGGTACCATAAAACCCGGCGAGAACGCGAGCACGTGCGTAAACAGATCCCCGTTCGTCAATCCCAGCGAGAGCGCGTACGAAGCCCCGTCCGAGTACCCGCCGACGGCGATCCGCGTCGGGTCCACGGCATAGGAAGAGAACGTCCGCTCGAGCGCCCCGTCGAGGGCTTGCACGTCCGATCCAAACCTCCCGCGCCCGAGGACCACGTCCCAGGTCGGCCCGCGCGAGGTCAGCGCCAGCAGCATCAACCCGGCTTCGTCGGCATGCTCCCTCAACTGCGCCAGCCCATCGCGCGCGTCCTCGCCCGCACCGTGCAACAGCACCACGAGAGGAACCGGACGCTCCTCCTGATACCCCGCCGGCACGTACAGGTACCCCCCGCGAGCACCGTCCCGCTCCACACCCCGCAGGCCGATTGGGGACTCACCGGTAAGCCTCCCCGGTCGCGCCCGCAGACGCCCTCCCTCGTAATTCTCTTCCGTCACGCGAACGCTCCTAGTCTGTGTAGCACCATACCAACGTCGAGAGCGCCTCCCGCAGCCCCCGCAATCCCCGCAGGTGCAGCTACCTCCCGACTGGCCCCAATTCACACACTTCCAAGACCACGGTCCGAAACTCATTCCCCGGAACACGCGAATCCAAGCGTAAACCGCCTTGTCCTCCAACGCGAAAGCGACCGGGGGCCCGGCCGCTCGTCGCGCTAATGTCGGACGGAGTGCGCTCTCCGCCTTTGCAACTGGCTCCCGGCTCGAAAGTTCCTCACTTCGAGCCGGTGGCAGGCGTCCTCACCCCTGTTGGGCCTGCTGCTTCACCTGTTCCTGCTGGCCCAGCATCGGCCGCTGCTCCGGGAACTGGACATCGTTGACCGTGATGTTGACCTCGGTAACCCTCAGCCCCGTCAGGCTCTCGACGCGGTTGATCACGTTGCGACGCACGGCCTCCGTGGTGCGCGGTATCGCCACGCCATACTCCAGGGCTACCGTAAGGTCGACGGCCGCCTCTTCGTTACCGACCTCCACGGAGACGCCACTGGTCGGAGCGGGACCGCTGGAGCTACCGGTGACGGCGCCCGTCACGCTCCCCAAAAAGCCCCCCACGGCCGCGGAGGTGCCCCCGCCAACCTGTACCTTCTCGACCTCCTGCGCCGCGATACCGGCGATCTTCTTGACCACGGCGTTGTCTATTATGGTGTTGCCCTGGCCACTCCTGAGCGGGCTCTGTCCCTGCTGCGCGCCACGATTTGCCTGATCTGTCATCCTTTACCTCTTCTCCTTTCCCTGGGGCCCCGACCGGCCTATACCAGCCGG
>JADDPR010000043.1:0-1856 GCA_016781775.1 Rubrobacter sp.
GCCGAGGCGAAGAGGCGGAACGCCGAGAAGTAGCCAGCAACCACCTCGGGGCCGGGCGTGCGGTTGGCGTCCGGCCCTACCTATATAGGGAAGGTTAGAATCGTGACCATGAGAGCTATCGCCTACGCAAGGGTTAGCACGGAGCAACAGGCCACCGACGACAAGACCTCGCTCTCCGAGCAGCTTCTCGCCGTCCGCAAGTACGCCGAGTCGCACGGCTACGAGATAGTGGAGGAGATAGCCGAGGAGATGAGCGGGCGCAGGCAGGACACGGAGGGGCTGGAGAAGATCCGGGACGCGGCCGACTCCGGGAGGATAGCTGCGGTCCTCGTCTACAAGTGGAACCGCCTGGCCCGCACCGTCGCGCGGTTCGAGTCCCTCATGCTGGAGATGAAGCTGGCGGGGGTGGACATCGTGAGCCTCGACGGGCAGAGCAACGCCACGGCGACCGGGCGCATGTTCAACCGCCTGATGGCGGTATTCTCCGAGTACCAGCGCGACGACCTCGTGGAAACCATGCAGCAGGGCAAGCGGGGTCTCGCCCGGCAGGGCAGAATCGTCCCGAGCCGGTTCGCCCCCTACGGCTTCGAGTACGACCGCGAGATGCGCGCCTACCGCGTGGACGAGGAGCGCATGGAGACCGTCCGCGCCCTGTTCCGCATGGTCGGCGCGGAGGGGCAGGCGCTATGGGCCGTGAAACGTGCCTTTGACGCGGCGGGCGTGCCGACGACCAAGGGCGCGCCCCACTGGCACACCACCACCTTCCGGGACATGATTTTCAACGACGCCTACCGCCCGCACACCCCGGAGGAGCTCAGGGCCATGGTGGAGGCGGGGAACCTCGCGCCGGACGTTCTGGCGGGCCTCGACGCGGGCCGGTCCCCCGGGATCGCCTGGTACAACCGCCACAAGGTCGAGACCACCCCCGACGGGAGGCAGATCAAGATGCCGAAGCCGAGGGAGGAGTGGATCGCCGTGCCCGTGTCGGAATCCGGCATCCCGAGAGAGTGGGTGGAGGCCGCCCGGGAGAGGCTCAGGGACAACGTGAAGCCGTCGGACGCCGGGTATCGCTCGTGGAACCTCAAGCCCTTCGGCTACTGCGAGTGCGGGGCGCGTCTCAAACCCCACACGGTCCGCAGGCCCACCGGCCTGCACTTCTACTACGTGTGCGCCGCCCACAGGAGGGGTAAGGCCCCCTGCCCCCACGCCAAATACCACCCCGCCGTGGATACGGAGGAGCGCGTGAGCGGGTTCGTCCTGAGGCTCATCGAGGACCCGGACGTGCTGCGCGAGCAGGTCGAGGCCCAGGCCGCGCGGGAGAAGGACGGCCTGCGCGACACGAGGAGGCGGATAGGGGCGCTGGCGCAGCGCCTCGCGGAGGCCGACGCCGAACGCGACCGCTACAACCGCCTGTACGCGCGCGGCAAACTGTCCGACGCCGAATACGACGCCTACACGGCCGAGCTCGACGCCCGCAAAGCCACCACGGAGGAGGAGCTCGGGAGGCTCGGCGACGCGAGGAGGCACGTGGAACACCTGGACCGGCTGCCCGCTCTGGTGGAGGAGTACCTGCGGGATTTGCCCTACCTCATGGGCCGGGAGCCCGTGATCCGCGACTACGAGCTCGTGGGGCACGACTACGAGCCGGGGGCTCCCCCACGGACCCTCACGCCCGACAGCATCCGGCACCTGACGCAGGAGGAGCTAGCCGAGAAGCGGCGTGGGGCGGAGGCCCAGCGGTCGGAGCGGTTCGGTTGGCTGTACGGGGCACTGGGGCTCCGGGTCGTGGCCCACAAGGGCGGCACTTTGGAGGTTTCGTGGGGCGGGGGCGTTTGTAAGCTGGAGGACCTACCGAC
>JADDPR010000043.1:1968-5167 GCA_016781775.1 Rubrobacter sp.
CATAGACAAGAGCGTCGAGCCCTTGCGCCACCTGTATACGGGCGGGCTCACGGCGGCGAAGGAGAAGCTCGAGGAGTTTATCCGGAACCGTCTGGACGAGTACGCGAAGCATCGGAACCAGCCGCAGACGAACCACGTCTCGCACATGAGCAAGTACCTCCACTACGGGCACATCTCGCCCGTGTACCTGGCCTTGAGGATTCGGGAGGCGAGTGCCCCGCAGGAGAACGTCGACACGTACCTGGAAGAGTTAATCGTGCGCCGCGAGCTGACGATAACTTCTGCTTCTACACCCCGGACTACGACTCGTTCTCCTGCATCCCGGACTGGGCGAAAAAGACCTTGCAGGAGCATCAGCAGGACGAGCGCGAGCACGTCTATACGCGCGAAGACCTGGAAGAGGCTAATACGCACGACCCCTACTGGAATGCGGCGATGAGAGAGGCGATCCACACCGGTTACGTCCACAACCACATGCGGATGTACTGGGGGAAAAAGATCCTGGAGTGGAGTCCCTCCCCCGAAGAAGCCCACGAGACGACGATGTACCTGATGGACAAGTACTATCTCGACGGGCGCGACGCGAACACCTACGCCAACATCGCCTGGGTCTACGGCCAGCACGACCGGGGCTTCGCGGAGCGTCCCGTCTACGGCAAGGTCCGCTACATGTCCGCCGGAGGCCTCGAACGCAAGGCGAAGCCCAAGGAGTACGTCGAGAAGGTCGAGCGCCTCGTCGAGGAGGGCGGCGCCGAGGCGCTCTGACCGGTCGGGAACCCGGCTCCCTAACGGAAAGCCGGGATTCCAGTGATGGCGTTGCCTATGATGAGGGTGTGGACCTCGTCCGTGCCCTCGTAGGTTCTTACGCTCTCCAGGTTGTTCATGTGGCGCATGATCGGGTACTCCAGGGTGACGCCGTTGCCGCCGAGGATGGTGCGGGCTTCGCGCGCTATCTCGATGGCCTCGCGCACGTTGTTGAGCTTGCCCACCGAGATCTGCTCGGGCCGTAAAGTCTCCGCGTCCTTCATCCGCCCGAGGTGCAGGGCCAGGAGCGTGCCCTTGTCTATCTCGATCATCATGTCCGCCAGCTTCTTCTGTATAAGCTGGAAGGAGGCGACGGGCCGGTCGAACTGCTCGCGCTCCCTGGCGTAGGAGAGCGCGACCTCGTAACAGTCGCGGGCGGCGCCCATCGCGCCCCAGATGATCCCGTAGCGCGCCTCGTTGAGGCAGGCGAACGGCCCCTTGAGGCCCTTGACGTTGGGGAGCATCGCGCCCTCGGGGAGCCGCATCTCCTCGAAGTCGAGGTCGCACTGGATGGAGGAGCGCATCGAGAACTTGCCGGTGATGTCCCTGGCCACGAAGCCCGGGGTGCTCGTCGGCACGACGAAGCCCCTCACCGGGTTGCCCTCCTCGTCCGTTCTAGCCCAGATCACCGCGACGTCGGCGATCGTGCCCATGCCGATCCAGCGCTTCGAGCCGTTTATGACCCACTCGGAGCCTTCCTTGCGGGCGAAGGTCTTCATGCCCGCGGGGTCGGACCCGGCGGAGGGCTCGGTGAGGCCGAAGCAGCCGATGGCCTCGCCCTTCGCCATGCGCGGCAGCCACTCCTCTTTCTGCTCCTCGGAGCCGAACTTGTGGAGGGCGCTCATCGCCAACGACCCCTGCACGCTGACGAAGGTCCTGAGGCCCGAGTCGCCGGCTTCGAGCTCCATGCAGGCGAGGCCGTAGGAGACGGCGCTCTTGCCGGCGCATCCGTAGCCTTTCAGGTGCATGCCTAGGAGGCCCATCGCGCCCATCTCCGGGGCGATCTCGCGGGGGAAGTGCGCGTCCTCCCACCAGCGCGCGACGTTCGGCTTGATCTTCTCCCCCACGAAGGCGCGGACCTCGTCGCGTACCCTCAACTCCTCCTCGCTCAGTATCGCATCGATGCCAAGGAAGTCCATCGGGTCCGGACGCTCCCGCCCGGCCGGCTTGCCGTCCGTCCTCACGTTTGCAACGTCTGCCCTGTTGTTCTGTGCGGTGTCCATGCTACAAGTCTACCTATGGGGTAGGCTCCGGGCCAACCAGGTTCGGATACAATTAGCCCTCACCGGTAGCAGGCGAACGAAGGGAACCGGTCTCCTATGAAATGGCTCAAGGTCTACGGTCTTCCCAAGCTCCCCCTGTTTCTGGCGCGCCTCGCGATGCGCCTCGGCCTCCCCGGCCCGACCTGGTACAAGTGGAAGGCCGCCAGCGCCGGCACCGGGGTCATCCTCGACGAGATGATCCGGGCCGCCGACGACCTCGGCTACGACGGGCAGAAGGTCGGCAAGCTCGCCATGAGCCGCATCGGCGAGAAGCAGGGCCAAGGGCTCCGCGAGCAGCTCGGCGTCAAGACGATGAAGGACACCGTCGACGTCGTTATGCTCGCCAACCGCTTCTTCGACATCGAGATCACGCTGACGGAGACCAAAGAGGGCGAGTACGTGATAAACGCCGACCGCTGCCCGTGGTTCGGGGGGATGGGCCAGGAGGGCGTCGAGGGCTGGGACGTCAAGCCCTGCGCGGCTTTTTCGACCTACGAGAAGGCGATGGTCAACGCCATCAACCCGAACGTCAAGCTCTCCTACACCGAGAAGCGCACCACCGGTGGCCACACCTGCCGCGGCGTCTACCAGTACCGCGACGCGGAACTCGGGGACGGCCCGGAGGAAGGCGTCACGCCGGAGATGGTCAGTATCGGACGTAAGCCGAAGAAGAAGGCAGGGACGCAAGCCGAGTAGCCGTGGCGGGAGCCCACGTACTCGAGGAGCACTTACCGGAGAGAAAACTCCTTCCCTCGTTCCTTGTGAGCCTCGTGCAGGAGATCGTTCTGGCTAGAACCGGGTACGTCCGGGAAGAGGCCAGGTGAGCGGTACTCAAAGCGAGCTGGGCAACGTACGGCGCTGGCACGGATACGCTCTGACTCAGATTCTCGCGCTGCTCAGCGCGAGCTACGTGGCGAGCGAGGCGTACGACGGGCCTATGTACGCCAGCCACTTCGGGATGGGACTCGCGCTGGCTTTGTTCGCTACCGTGCCGGCAGCGCTCGTGTTCGGCATCGCAAAGGTTCTCGCCGCGGGAGGTGTGCCGAGGACTCGCGAAAGAGCGCAATGGGCGTGCGCTGCCTCGGTCTTGTTTGGGATGATCGTTGCTAGCATCGCAGCAGGGCCGCAGGACG
>JADDPR010000050.1 GCA_016781775.1 Rubrobacter sp.
GCTCGTCGAGATGGCGAAACAGCACGTCGAGGAGGGCCGCTTCGAGGACGCATCGGCCTGCCTGCGCCTGATCGAGCAGCACGCAGCACTCGGCAGGCAGTGGCTCGACCCGATGGGTCGGCGAGTAGGCGCTACGACACCCGGACGTGCTCGCCGTCCAAGAACCGCTCGGCCGCGAGGCGTCCGGACTCGTGCAGGCGCGCCGCCTTCTTTGCCGAGAGGCCGAACTCCGTGGTGCGGACCCCCAGGGTTTCTATGGGTATCGTTCGGGCGAAGTCGTGCTCCTCCAGGTACAGCCTGTCGTGCGCCTCCATCATGGTGTCCACTAGGCTCCTCAGATACCCTAGAACCCCGGGCGCCTCGGGCGCCAGCGGGGCTCTAGGGTCGGGTTCCACGAGCTTCAGGCCGAACGTCGGCCGGAGTGGTTCGGGGGCATCGAAGAGCCACACCGGGAAGCTGGAGAGCATGCCGCCGTCCACGATCAGGTGCTCGCGGCCGGTTTTGGGGTTCTCGAACCTCACCGGCTCGAAGAAGACGGGGATGCTCATGCTCATCCTGACGGCCAGGGCCACGTCGAGGTCGTCGGGTTCCACCCCGAGAGACCTGCGTCCCGGGGCAGGACCAGGAGGCGGCGCTCGGTGAGGTCCGAGGCGATCACCTGCAGCTTGTGGCGGAAGCGCGGCTCCGCGTCCTCGCGCCTGACCAGGTCCCCGAACCTTCGGACGCCCTTCGCCTTCAGCAGGCCGCGCATCCAGTCCTCGAAGTAGGCGCCCTCGTAGATCCCGAGGTCCTTGAGAACGCTAAGTGCCGGCCAAGGGGATGTTGTCCTCCCACGCCTCGTCCTGAAGCGGGCGTAGTCCAGCCCGCCGACGATCTCGCCCAGCTCCGCGGCCCCTACCCCGTGGCGATCAGCGCGGCCACTATGGCGCCGGCGGAGGCACCGGCAACGATCTCGGGCTCGTAGCCGCGCTCCTCGATCACGAAGAAAGCCCCGACCAGGGCGACGCCCTTGACGCCTCCGCCCTCCAGCACGAGGTCCACGCCGCTCATGAGTTCTCCTTCGCCAGCCTCTTCGCCTCTTCCTCTATAGACGGCCACGAGAAGACGAGGCCGGAGCCCCCGCAAGGAACGCAGGGCACCCGGACGGGCATGGGAATCGGAAAGGGAGGGACGAAGCGGTAGGAGGTCGAGGCGCGTTGGCCTCGGCAGGCATCGCACCGCTCTACGTTCGAGGGAAGGATCATCTCCCTCCCTCCTTCGTCAGCGGCCTCGTCATCCCGGGCATGCAGCGGAGGGCGCTTTCGGCCCTCGACGGGCTGTTTTCGTAGCGCCAACCGA
>JADDPR010000459.1 GCA_016781775.1 Rubrobacter sp.
AGTCGCCCCTCGCCCGACTTCCTGCCGTCATTACCGCACGCACACGCCGAAAGGTTTCTGACGAGGTTTGACAACGTACTGCGTTTCGCCCCGCGTACTGCCGGCGCTTTGCTAGAATCGAAGCGTGCGGATCGAACTCTATACCGCGTTCGGTTGCCCCTACAGCGAGGCCGCCCGCGAGGACCTCGAGTGGCGGGGGGTGGAGTTCGTGGAGTTCGACGTGGAGCGAGATCGCGCAGCCTACGAGCGGATGCTAGAGCTCACCGACGGGAAGCGCACGGTGCCCGTGATCGTCGAGGAGGGCAAACCCGTTCAGGTAGGCTGGATGGGCCGGGGGTGCAGCATCTAGCTAACGCTCGCGCAACTCCTGCACCAGACCTCGCAGCACGTGGTAGATGGAGGCTTGCACCTCCTGGATGCGGGGGATGTAGTCCGAGCGCACCACCAGTGCGTGGTCCGTGAGCCCTTCGCTCAGGATCCTGCCGCCGTCGTAGCCCACGATGCCCACCGTGAGCAAGCCCCGCTTGCGGGCCTCGGCGAAGGCGGCGAGGACGTTGGCCGAGCCCCCGCTCGTGGAGATCCCGACCGCGACGTCCTCCGGCCGGGCGTGGGCGATAAGCTGGCGGGCGAAGATCGCCTCGGCGCCGATGTCGTTGGCGATCGCCGTAATGTTCGCCGGCTCCGCCGAAAGGGAGACCGCCGGCACCGGCTCCATGCCCGGCGGCGGGTCCACGCAGTCGGCGACTAGGTCGTTCGCGTCCGTGGCCGACCCACCGTTGCCGAAGGCCACGACCTTGCCGCCCCGTCCGAGCCGCTCGGAGACGGCGGCGGCGATCTCGGAGATGGTGCCTGCCTCCGTCCTTGCCGTCGCCGCCCGCAAGGAGTTCACCCCTTCCACCTTCTGGAGCATCGAGCTCTGCACCTCCCGCACAACCTCTTCGAGCCGCTGCTCCCCCTTACCCAGCATGGGGTACAGGAACGAGGAAGCGCCGACGTCGTGGCCCTGCTCGCGGTGCTCGAAGTACACGTGCACCGTCTCCCAGAGCAGGTGGTAGAGGACCTCGAAAACCTCCTGGCACACGAAAGGATCTTCGTCTGGGAGGTCGAACGGGTAGGCGCCGACCTCGCCCGCCAGCGCGAAGGTTAGCGCCCCCCGCTCCTCGGCCATCAGCAGCGCTCGCTCCACCGCCTTATCCCGCCCGGAAAAGGCGAAACCCATGACCATGTCCTCGGGACGCAGGATCGCCGGTAGGCGGGTCTCGAAGTTTGGGCCCACGTCCAGCGCCGGCAAAGCCCGTTTGCCGACGATGACCGGGTGCACGAACTCCACCGAGACGTGCTCGGCGTCGGTAGCGGCGGAACCGTTGCCGAAAGCCAGGAGCCGCCCGCCCGCGAGGAACCGGCGGGACATCTCCTGGCAAGCCTCGGCCAGCCGGGTGGCCTCCCGTTCGAAAAATCTCTCGAAGATCGCGTTGCGCCGGAGGAGGTCATCTCCGGCGCGAGCGGCGAGGATCTCAGTGTCCGACCGCACGAGTGCTACCCTCTACGCCTTACCGTGCCTCTGCGTGCTCGAAGCACGGGATGCAAAGGTTGCGTCCGTCGGAGCGCCGGATGCGCGTCTCCATCGTCATCTCCCCGCAGTCGGCGCACGGTATCGAGGCGTGGACGCGCGCCGGACGGGGCGCTTGGACCCGGACCTCTTGCACGTCGAACAGCCGTTCCTCGGGGACGTCCAGGACGGCCAGCGCTCGTTCGTCCCGGAGTTTTTCGTAGCGCCGTTCCTCCGCCTCGGTGGCCGTGCCGGCGCGGACCTTCTCGCGCAGCGCTCCGCGCTCGGGATCGTGCGGCGGCCAGCCGTCGGGTCGGGTGACGACCCGGATGGCCTTGCCGTCGGAGCGGCGGATAAAAGTGTAGGCGTTCTTGCCGACGTCGCGGTGGATCAGGTTGCCCTTCCCGAAGGTGCACCCGGTCAAAAACTGGATCGCGTCGACCGCGCACATGTCGGTCTCGACGATGGCCACCACCTCCTCGTCCGCCGCGTGGGGGCCAACCTCGCGCAGCGCGACCCGGGCCGCGCGCACGCCCATCGTCAGCCCCGCGCACAGGTGCCCGTGGAAATCTATGGCCTGCCGGATCCTGTCGTCCATCCTGGGTCCCTCCGGGTCTCTAAGAGTCACGTCGAGCGCGTCCCAACCTGGAGATCGGCTCGCGCCTGTAAACGACGGCGTGGTCCGTGCAGCGTACGCCGTGCTTCGCGTTCGGAGGAACGCGGTACAGGTCGCCGGCACGCAGGACCGTCTCCTCACCGCCGTCGGTGAAGCTGAACTCGCCCGCGAGCACCGCGCCGACGTGCTCCTGCTCGTGGGCGTGCCCGGCTAGCTCGAGGCCGGGCCCGAGCTTGAGCACGACCAGGCTGCCCATGTTGCCACGGATGATGCCGGCCTCGAGGGCCTCGCCGTACCGCTGCATCCGGGGCGGGTTCTCGGCGCGGAAGACCTCGACGTCCATCGGTCAAAACCCCTAGCAAATCCTCGGCAGCGGATCTCCCACCAGCATGTCTATCATGCGGGTGCCGCCGAACTGGGTGTGCATGAGGACCATCCGCGCGGGCTCCTCGCGCACCTCCCCGATGATCTCGGCTTCTTCGCCGCCCTCGACGCCCCGCAACGCCTCCAGCGCAGCATCGGCCGCCTCCGGCGCGACTACGGCGATCAGCTTCCCCTCGTTGGCGACGTAGAGGGGGTCTATGCCCAGGATCTCGCACGCACCGTTCACGACGTCCCGGACGGGAAGCTTCTCCTCCCGGAGCACGACACCGTAGCCCGAGTCGCGGGCGAGCTCGTTGAGGACCGTCCCGACCCCGCCCCGCGTGGGGTCGCGCATGAAGCGCAGCTCCGGCCCTGCCGCGTCCTTGAGCGCCTTCACGAGCGGGGTGAGCGGACGGGTGTCCGAGAACACCTCCGCCTCCAGCTCAAGGTCGCCCCGAGCGATCAGGATGGCCGCCCCGTGATCCCCTAACGTTCCAGAGCAGAGAATCTTGTCCCCGGGACGAACCGACGCCGAAGAAAGGTCCAACCCGGGGTCCGCGATGCCGATCCCGGTGGTGACGACGTAGAGCCCGTCGCCCTTCCCGCGCTCGACCACCTTGGTGTCGCCGGTGGCGATCGGGACGCCGGCCCTCCCGGCGGCGGCGGCCATCGCCTCTACCTCATGAACCAGCACCTCCGTCCTTAGGCCCTCCTCGACGATGAGGGCGGCCGAGAGCCCTATAGGGGTGGCCCCGGAGACCACCAGGTCGTTTACCGTCCCGTTGACCGCGAGCTCTCCGATGGAACCGCCGGGGAAGACCAGAGGGCGTACCACGAAGGAATCGGTTGTGAAGGCCAGTCGGGCGTCCCCGAAGGGTAACAGGGCCGCATCCGAGAGCGGCGCGAGCGCCGGGTTGCTGAATGCCGGCAGCAAGAGACCTTCTATGAGCTTGTGGGTGGCCTTGCCGCCCGCTCCGTGGCTCATGTCTATCCGTGGGGCCGTGAACTTCGGCGGCCGGCGGCGGCCCTGCTCGAGCGCGTCGAGGACGCGCTGTTCTCTCCCTTCGCTCATGGCCTGGAACCTATCTCGACCTTCTCGAACGACTTGCGTCCGAAGTTATAGTAGGCGGCGCAGGCTCCCTCGGAGGAGACCATGAGCGCGCCCAAGGGACGCTCCGGCGTGCAGGCCGTGCCGAAGACCTTGCACTCCGGGGGCTTGAGAACGCCTTTGAGTACCTCCCCGCACTGGCAGGCCTTCGGGTCCGCCACCCGCACGCCCGGTGTGGTGTAGCGCACCTCGGCGTCGAAGTCCGTGTAGGCCGGGGAGAGCTTCAAGGCGGACTGGGCGATGAAGCCCAGGCCCCGCCACTCGAAGTACGGCCTGAGCTCGAAGACCTCGGCCATGGCCTTCAGGGCTTGCAGGTTCCCCTCCCAGGGGACGGCCCGGCCGTACTGGTTCTCGACCTCGCAGCGCCCCTCGCCGAGCTGGCGCATGAGCATCAGGACGGACTGCAGCAGGTCCAGCGGCTCGAACCCCGCCACGACGCACGGCTTGCCGTAATCGTGGGGCATGAACTCGTAAGGCCTGCAGCCGATCACCGTCGAGACGTGCCCCGGCCCGATGAAGCCGTCGAGCCTGAGGTCCGGCGAGTCGAGGAGCGCCCGCACCGGCGGCACGATGGTCACGTGGTTGCAGAAGACGGAGAAGTTCCTCAGGCCCTCCTTCTTCGCCCGCTGCAGGGTCAGGGCCGTGGAGGGGGCCGTGGTCTCGAAGCCTATGGCGTAGAAGACGACCTCGCGGTCCGGGTTCTCGCGGGCGATGCGTAAGGCGTCCAGGGGCGAGTAGACCATGCGGATGTCGGCGCCCTCGGCCTTTACCTCCAGGAGGTTGCCCTTGGAGCCCGGCACCCGCATCATGTCCCCGAAGCATGTAAAGATCACCTCTGGCCGCTCGGCGATCTCTATGCCCTCGTCCACCCGGCCCATCGGGAGGACGCAGACCGGGCAGCCCGGCCCGTGCACGAGCTCTACCTGGTCGGGCAAGAGGTCCTTTATGCCGTGGCGGTAGATGGTGTGGGTGTGGCCCCCGCAGACCTCCATGACCTTGTAGTGCCTCTGCGGGTCGGTTACGGAGGCTATCTCCGCCGCCACCGCCCGCGCGAGCGCACCGTTCCGGAACTCGTCTACGTACTTCACTGAGAATCCTCCTCCTGCGCGGCTACCCTCCCGATGGCCACCCCCCCGTGCGTCAGCAGGACCTCTCCCGTCCCCACCGGCGCCACGAGTTCCACGGCTATCTGCGCTCTGTTTCCGGCCGCGTCCTCGCAGAGGGCGTCGTCGCCTTCGACCGAGACCACGCGCACAGGGATGCCGGCGTCGGCGCAGACGACGCATCCGTCGTGGTCCAGGGTGCAGTAACTCGCCGGCATTGCATCTCTCATCACTCGATCCTCGATTCGCGCAGTTCCTCCAGCTCCTGCTCGTATGCCTCGCCGAGCTCCTCCAGGAACCGCAGGGTGTTGCGCGCTTCCTCCTCGTCGATCTTGGACATCGCAAAGCCCACGTGGATGAGGATCCAGTCCCCGACCTCCACCCTTTCGTCCTCGTGGTGGACCAGCCCGATGTTTACGTTCCTCCGGAC
>JADDPR010000261.1 GCA_016781775.1 Rubrobacter sp.
TAAGGACTTCGGGTACGCATCTCGCTGGGGAAAACGAAGAGAGGAGGATCATGGCTGTAAACGCCACGCAAGACGCGGTGCAGACATGGGTGAATGCGTTCCGTCAGGCGAGCGACGAGGACGCCGAGCTTCAGGCGCACGGCAAGTACTTTACGTGTTCCTACCTGCTGGATATGGAGGAGCACAAGCTTCAGGTAGTGATGAACGGGGGCAAGGTCGAGGAGATTTTGGTGGACCCGGGTCCCCTGGATCGCGGCTACCAGTTTATCCTCCGTGCCAGCGCCGAGACCTGGCGCAACTTCGGCAAAGAGATACCCCCGCCGATGTACCACGGCATCTGGTCCGCCTCTTTCCAGAGGGACATGCGCCTCGAGGGGGACCTGCTCGTCTTGATGCAGAACCTGCGCGCCGTGACACGCCAGATCGAGCTTTTGCGCAAGACCGGCGTGCCGGTCTAGGGAGAAAGGAGGACGAAGTGGCGCAGTTTTCGCCAGTAACGGGTCGCTACGTGACGTTCGACGTTATGGGCGACGAGTGCAAGGTCTTTTTCCTGGAGAACGGTCAGGGACAGCCCCTGGTCTGCCAGCACACCGCCGGATGCCACAACCACCAGTGGCGGGACCTCCTGGAGGACGAGGAGATCACGCAGAACTACCGCGTCATCGCCTATGACCTCGTCCGCCACGGCAAGTCCGACCCGCCGAAGAACAAGGAGTGGTGGAAGGAGGAGTACAAGCTCACCGCCGACTACTACGTCGCGTTTATAACCGCCTTCTGCGACGCCCTGGAGCTCGAGCAACCCATCTTCATGGGCTCCTCCTTCGGCGGCAACGTCGCGCTGCAGCTCGCGTGGCGCCACCCGGAGCGCTTCAAGGCCGTGATCCCGGTCGAGGCTGCGGATTACGCCCCGGGCTTCTACCTCGACTGGTGGCAGCACCCCCACGCCAACGCCGCGCAGGTCTGCGCGAGCGGGGTGTGGGACCTCATGGCCCCGCAGTCGCCGGAGAGGGACCGCTGGGCGACGTGGTTCTACTACACGCAAGGGTCCGAGGCGTTCAAGGGCGACCTCTACTTCTACTCCGTCGACCACGACCTGCGCGGCAAGCTCGACCAGATCGACGGGGAGAAGTGCCCGGTCGTGATGCTCACCGGGGACTACGATTACCTCACCACCCCCGAGGACGGGCGGCGCACCGCCGAGCAGATCAAGGGCGCCGAGTTCATAGAGATGAACGACATCGGCCACTTCCCGATGAGCGAGAACCACGGGCTCTTCAGGCAGTACCTGTTGCAGGCCCTCCAGACCATCGAGAGCCGTACAGGCACCGGCTCGGCCACCTCGAACGGAGCGCAGCGCGGGGCCAGCAACGGGAACGGCAGCCGAGGAAGCACCGCGTCCACGACCACCGCGAGCGAGGCACAGGGCGGAGAGCAGGACAAGGGGCTGATAGATAAGGTCAAGGACAAGCTCACGTAAGGAAGGGAAGACAAACCTATACTCAGTAGCGGTCGAGGAGGGCCGGAGCTTTTAGACTCCGGTCCTCTCGCAATTCTTCCTCGACTCGACGCCGAGCGGGCCACACGTCTCCAGGTCCGCGACAGCGCCCTTTCTCCGTACGGAGTAATCGCGTCCGCGAGGCGGCGGAAATACATCTCTGCCTGTGGGCTCGACCATCCACGCCGGCCGGCGGGCGGTGCGCCACGAAACGGGCTTACCGCGAGCGTCGGGAGCGGTTTGTCGTTGAAGAATTGCCCCGTCGGGGATAAGTTTGGGGGGCGTAACTCGGGCGTACGCGTGAAGATCCGCGAGTTGGGCGCCTGGAGGGGAGGGGCGAAGGACTGCGGAGACCGGCGGCGCGGGCTGGAGCAGGAGACGGACTCTCGGTTCGCCACCATGGAAGGATTGGTATAAAGGCTGGCAAGGGACCGATAGGAGAGGATGAGGAGATGGAGGAACGCACCGGTACCACCCACTGTCCGCGGTGCCGCCACGGCAACCCCCCCGAGAACCGCTTCTGTGGGGCCTGCGGCGCCTCTCTGACCGTCGGCGAGCAACTCGCCCGCCGGTCGGAGAACAGTCCGGCCACGGCGAGTCGTGCCCTGCTGCCCGCCGAGCTCAGGCCCTTCGGAAGAGCGCTGGCGGTGAGCCTGGCGACCCTGGGGGCGCAGGCCGGTCTGGCCTGGCTGAGCCGCCGAGCCGCGGGTTCCGGTAGGTCGTCGTCGCTGCCCACCGCCCGGGGGACCGGACCCGTGATCCCCGAGCCCCCGATCTATCAGAGCTTCGAGGAGGTGCACGCCTGGCTACGAGAAGGGAACTTCGAGAGCCGGATCTTCGCGCAGCGGGTGGTGACGTCTTTCCTTCTCCCGGACTCTACCGGTGAGCGAAGGGGAGGTTCTTAGGGCACACGCCGCACCGCTACCGAGCATCGCGTGAGACCCGCCTCGACCCTCGAGGTCTACGCCTTGCTCTACCCCCGGAGGCGGTTCAGCGCCCTGCCGAGTAGAGGCATCTCCGAGCGGAGACGGCGCTAATTCGGGTCGAGCCGGGCGAGGAATCACGACGCTCGTCCCCGGCGTCGGCGTCCTAAGGGCGTTACCATGGCGGCGTGAGGCTCGGAAGGAGGAGCGGTTGAGTAACGAGGTCGGCCCTACCTTCGTGCCCGGCGACCCGATCATGTACATAGTCCAGTTCACCTGCAAGGCCAACGTGCGCACGGTCCTCGCCGTCTTCGTCGCCGAGGAGTCGGGGGACGAGGTCCTCCTGGAGGGCGAGGTCGAAAAGAAAGAGCGGGCGCGCGACGCCCGGTTGCAAACGGCGCTGCTCAAGCAACCCGGCGAGCCGCCCGAGGATCCAAAACCCGGCACTTATCACCTGCGCCGCCTGGAGGTGCATACCCACGCGGGCCGGACGCTCGACTTCGACAACCCACCCGAAGGGGGCTTCCGCTTCGTGGAGGAGCCCACGGACCTCCCCGTGCGCACGCACGTGGGGTGGGCGCTCCCCGAGTGGCACCCCAACAACTCCCCGGGGCGACGGTAGCGAGGTGCTTCTTGCGCCCCTCACCTCGCGAGCGTCAGATGGGAGACGAGATGCAGCGGCAGGAGAAGCCCCAACGGGCGTGGCCTGCTAGGGAAGGGCGTCCCCGAGGCACATGCGGACCGCTGCATCTCCCTGCGGCTTTTCGAGGCAGGCAATTTCGCCTGACCGGAGAGTCTGCCCCCGACGATGTGAAAGAGTGTCCGTATCGAAGCAGAATCAGGGACTCGGTCGTGGCTCCTCGCGTTCCTCGGCCGTGATCGTGACTCCCGGATGGGTGTGGCCCGGAACTCGCGGCTCCTTCCCCAGCGCTCGCTTCACCCGCTCCACAGCCGGCGGGATCACGTCGCCGATCCCCGTCCATATTCGCAGCGTCGCCGCCTCGTCGTAGGGCGTCCTGCCTCGGTTGACCAGGACCACCCTGGCTCCAGACCTGAGCGCCAGCCCCACGAGCGAGGCCGCCGGCTTGACCATGAGCGAGGAGCCCAGAACGAGCATCAGGTCGCAGCGGCGGGAGTGCTCGTCGGCTAGAGCAAACTCCCTACGCGGCAGCGGGTCCCCGAAGTTCACCACGGACGAGATGAGACGGCCGCCGCAGGCGGCGCAAACCGGTTGCCCGGGCACCGGCTTCTGGGTGCGGTAGCCGGGGCCCCACCTGTCCGTCTCCCAGCCCACCTCCCGATGGGCATACAGCCGATCGCACCCGAGGCAGCGCACTAGCGTCCCGTTGCCGTGCAGCTCCGCCAGGAGCTCGGGGCGGATGCCGGATCGGCGGTGAAGGTTGTCGGTGTTCTGCGTGACGAGAAACCGGAGCTTGCCGAGGTTCTGGAGCTCGACGAGGGACAGGTGTGATGCATTGGGCTCGATCCCGCCCGGCGGAACCCGCCACCGTGGCGCCGGCAGGCCGGCGTCGCGCCGCGTCCACACCCCTTCGGGGCCGCGGAAGTCGGGGATGCCAGAGTCGGTGCTGATGCCCGCGCCCGTGAAAGCGACGACGTGATCGCACTCGATGATCCACCGAGCGACCGTCTCGATGTGCTTGTCGAGGTGTTGTTCTCCCATCACGGGGCCTGCCGTAAAGGCGCCTTCGCCCGAGTCCATGCGGAGGAAGTTCGGCGCCGGGGCGGCGGTGAACCGCCTACGGCGGTGGCCATCCTCCTTTCAACTCGCGCCACCGAACCCTCAGGGGGGCGCTCGGGTCCCCGGGGTCCGAAGTTACAAGCTTACGCCCGCCATACTCGATAACGTAGGTCGCGCCGTCGCTCTCTATGTACTCGGCGCTTACGGCCGCGGTCCTCTCCATCTCGGCAAGGACGGCCGGCGCGTCGAGGGGCGAGAGCTCTTCCAGAAGCCTTACACGGCGCTTGCCCTCCTCGAAGAGGTAGACGAAGCCGGCCTCCGCGAGGCGTTTGTCTTCGAGCACCTGATCCCTGCCCGCCTTGCCCGCCAGCGAGGCGAACATCCGGGCCCTCTGTTCGGCCGCCTCCGGGTCCTTGCGAGCCTCCAACTCGTCGCGCAGGTACGCCAGCAAATCCTCGAAGAAGCGCCGCTGTTCCTGGATCAAGGACCGATCATCCAAAGCCATACCCCCTTACTCGGGTGCATTGTATAGGACGTAGTGAAAAGAAGATCCAGGAAGCTCTTTTAGTAGCTTGCTGAGGCTGGGAGGGAGACCGCCGAACTAACCGAGATCCTCGGCGGTCATGAGGCGATGAACGCGGCGACGCGGACGCGAGAACGCCGTGGGAGGGAACGGCCTCAACGCCGGGAAAAGGCTCGAAGGCCCCGATCTCTCCACCCCCGGCCGAGGTTTCTCGACCGGCCTTCCGCGGGGACACTGTTCCCGTTCACATCTCGCCCGCGCGGCCGAGACTAGGCGGTCTGGCGAACGGGCGCCGAACGTAGGGAGGACCATGAGAAGCAGGCTCGCGGCGTTGCTCGCCGCCCTTTTTGTCGCGGTATCCGCTCTGGCAGGCTGCGCCGGGGGGGCAGGGGAGGAACCGGCCCAGGACCAGCAGGAGGAGCAAGAGCAGCAGGAAGGCGGGGAAGAGCAGGAAGGCGGGGAAGAACAAGAAGGCGGGGAAGAGCAGGAAGAAGGGGA
>JADDPR010000375.1 GCA_016781775.1 Rubrobacter sp.
TAGCATGGGCAACCCCTGGAGCGCTGCGTACATCATCGCAAGCGGCAACCTTATGGCGGACTTCCGCTACAACGTAACGGCCGAGTCGCAGGGTCGCTTGCAGGCGTCGCGCCTGTACAACCTGACGAGGGACGCAGGGGTACGCGACATGCTCGCGTTCCTGATCGCGCGTGACCACATGCACCAGAACCAGTGGCTCGCCGCCATCGAGGAGCTGAAGGCCGACGGCATCGACGAGACGCCGGTCCCGGTCACGTTCCCGCTGGCCAACGAGCACCAGCAGTTCGCCTACAAGTTCATGAACTTCTCCGATGGCGAGGAGAGCGCGCAGGGTCGCTGGGCGAACGGTCCGGCCCCCGACGGCGGCGGCCAGTTCGAGTACGTGCAGAGCCCGCAGGCGATGGGCCCGGTCATGACCGAGCTCCCCGCGGTCGACCCGAGGGTCTACGGCACGCCCAAACAGCCGACGCAGCCCGCTTCTTCCTAGTTTCGTAGGGGTAGCGCATAGTCGAGGGGGCAGGAGCGGTAGCACACCGCTCCTGCCCCTGGCTTTTCTCCCTGCGGCACGATCCCGGGGGAGGGCTCGTGACCTTCGATCTTCGCCGGGCCGCACCAGTTTTCGCGCAAGCTGACAGTCGCGGGCGCCCACGTCTCGCCCACCCGCTGCCCCGGGGTCATGCAAGAGTTCTTTGGCATAACGCAGGTTATCGACTCCTCCCGTCTCACCGTCCGGCAGGCCGCCCTGGCCCTGAACGCCGGCTTCGAGGGGCTGGAGCCCGCGACGGGCGGCAGGTAGAACGGCCCATGCTACCCCGAACGCCCGCGTGTTGTCGCGTGGGCGTTCGGGCAAGTAGAGGCAAGACCGTAAGATGACAGAGAGGAGAAGCTCGTGGCAGACGAGTTGCAGGGTCGCAAGGTAGCCATCCTGCTCGCCCCGGTGGGGACCGAGCAGGCCGAGTTTGTGCAGCCGAAGCAGGCCGTCGAGGGCGCCGGCGCCACGGTCGACGTCGTGGGGATCGAGACCGGCGAGGCTCAGACCATGAACAGCGACGTCAACCCGGGCGAGACGTTCACGGTCGAGAAGACCTTCTCAGAGGTCTCCGCCGACGATTACGACGCCCTGATCGTGCCGGGCGGCACCGTGGGGGCGGACAACCTCCGGGGCAACCCGGAGGCCGTCGACTTCGTGCGCGCCTTCTTCGAGCAGTCCAAGCCCGTCGGCGTGATCTGCCACGGTCCCTGGACCCTCGTGGAGGCGGACGTGGTCCGTGGCCGCACGCTGACCTCCTACCCGACCCTCCAGACCGACATCCGCAACGCCGGCGGCGAGTGGGTGGACCAGGAGGTCGTCACGGACAAGGGGCTCGTCACGAGCCGCAACCCCAGCGATTTGCCCGCGTTCTGCTCCAAGATCGTCGAGGAGTTCGCGGAGGGCAAGCACGCCGAGCAGTCCCGAAGCGCGTGAGAGCACCTACCACGAGTAACGCCGGCGTGATCTCGAGACTGCGGGAGGAAGCGGTATGAAGGCTCTTACCTGATACGGCAAGCGCGACGTACGGGTGGACAACGTCCCCGACCCGACGATCCAGGAGCCGACGGATGCGGTCGTGAGGATCACGACTACCAACATCTGCGGCTCGGACCTGCATCTCTACGAGGTGCTCGGCCCGTTTATAGACGAGGGCTACGTCCTCGGTCACGAGCCGATGGGCATCGTCGAGGAGGTCGGGCGCGACGTTACCCACGTGAGCCCCGGCGACCGGGTCGTCATACCGTTCAACATCTCGTGCGGGCACTGCTTTATGTGCCACCAGGACCTGCACTCGCAGTGCGAGACTACCCAGGTGCACGAGCAGGGGATGGGGGCCTCCCTCTTCGGCTTCGCCAACCTCTACGTGAACGTCCCCGGCGGGCAGGCCGAGTTCTTCGCGTGCCCCAGGCGCAGTTCACGCCCATAAAGGTCCCCGAGGAGGGCGAGGAAATGCCGGACGAGCGCTTCGTCTACCTCTCGGACGTCCTGCCGACCTCGTGGCAGGCGGTCGAGTACGCGGGCGTCCCGGAGAGGGCGGGAGCGTAGCGATCTACGGGCTCGGCCCGATCGGCCAGATGAGCTCGCGCATCGCCCGGTACAAGGGCTACCGCGTCATCGCCGTCGACTTCGTGCCGGAGCGCTTGGAGATGGCCCGCCGCCACGGCGTTGAGGTGGTCTACGCCTCCAGCGTCGACGACGTCCCCTCGGCCATCCGCGAGATGACCGACGGCCGAGGCCCCGACTCGGTGATCGACGCCGTCGGCATGGAGGCCCACGGCTCGCCCGCCGCCAACCTCGCCCAGCAGGTCACCGGCCTCCTGCCGGACAGGGTGGCGCAGAGCGCCTTGGAGAACGTCGGGGTGGACAGGCTCACGGCGCTCAACCAGAGCATCGACACCGTGCGCAGGGGCGGCACGCTCTCCCTCATCGGGCTCTACCGAGGGACGGTCGACCCCATAAACATGCTGAAGCTCTTCGACAAGCAGATACAGATAAGGATGGGACAGGCCAACGTGAAGGCGTGGGTGGACGACCTCATGCCGCTCCTCACCGACCCCGCCGACCCGAGAACTTCGCGACCCACAAGCTGCCGCTGGACCAGGCGCCGCACGGGTACGAGATCTTCCAGAAAAAGCAGGACGGCGCCATAAAGATCCTGCTCCAGCCCTAACCACGCCGCAGCAAAGAAACACCCCGAGCGCCACGACCCGGGCCCCTTCATCGAAGGGGCCCGGGTCCTGCGGTAGTCTCTCCTCCGTGCCGGCGTACCGCGCCGGCGGGATGTATCCGCGACACGGGAAGAGGTACGGGAGATGGCAGGCAAGCTGGCCGGCAAGGTCGCGATCGTCACCGGAGCTTCGAGCGGGATAGGCGAGGCGACGGCGAGGCGCTCGCCGCGGAGGGGGCCTCGGTCGTCGCCGCCGCGCGCAGGGAGGAGCGGCTCGCCGACCTCAAGAGCCGGGTGGAGGCAAACGGCGGCAAGCTCGTCACCGTGCGGGCCGACGTCACCGACGAGGGCCAGGCGCACGACCTCGCGCGGCGCGCCGAGGAGGAGTTCGGGGGCGTGGACATCCTCGTGAACAACGCCGGCGTGATGCTGCTCTCGAAGGTCGAGAAGGGCCTCTCGGACCAGTGGCGTCGGATGTTCGACGTGAACGTCCTGGGGCTCCTCTACGCCACCGACGCCGCCATCGGGGCGATGAGGCGGCGCGGGGGCGGGCACCTCGTCAACGTCTCGTCGGTCGCGGGACGCAAGACGCGCCCCGGCAGCGGGGTCTACTCGGGGACGAAGTTCGCCGTCAACGCGATCTCCGAGGCCCTGAGGCAGGAGCTCCTCGAGGACAAGATCCGGGTGACGATGGTGGAGCCCGGCGCGGTCGAGACCGAGCTAACGAACCACATCACCGACGAGGAGGCCCAGCAGGGGGCGCAGGCCCTCAAGCAGCTCGACATCCTCCAATCCGAGGACATCGCCGCGGCTATAGCCTACGCCGTCACCCAGCCCGAGCGGGTGAGCGTCAACGAGATCCTCATCCGCCCGACCGAGCAGGCGTACTAGCCCGGCGTAGAAGCCCCCGATCACACCGCTCACCATCGGGGAGGCCGGGCGAAGGTACCCTCCCGGTGCCGGCGGCATGCGCGACGGATCTCGACCGCTGGTACCGGGGAAGTCAGGCGTGCATCGAGTGGCGAATTCGGAGGCGTGCGAGCTGCGGCCTTGCATCGAGCAAGTCCGGATGTCGGGCGCTGTAAAGCCGGGGGCGGAGCGGTAGATGACGGTCTCGTCGTCCGGGGTTGGTGCCGCGGGTCCTCCTTCCGGGCTCTGCCCCCTTCCCATCGTGCGCTGGTAGACTCGGACCCGATGGGTGGGCCCACGGACGAACGGAAGAACCTGGAGCGCCGCAACCACGAGCTCTCGGTGCTCAACGCCATCGCGCGCGAGCTCAATCGCTCCGTGGACCTGGACGAGGCGCTGGAGTTTACCCTGGCGCAGGTTGCGGAGCTGTTGGACTTGAGGACGGGTTGGATCTGGCTCGCGGGTGAGGACTCTCCCCAGACCTACCTGGCTGCCTCCCGGAACCTGCCGCCCGCCCTATCGAACAACCCGTCCCTCATGGACGGCTCCGAGTATTGCTACTGCCTCGACTCCTACGGGAGGGGCGACCTGAGCGGGGCCGCGAACGTCAACGTGCTCGCCTGCACCCGGTTGAGTGGCCTCGTGGACGGTACCGACGGCCTGCGCTACCACGCCTCCATCCCGCTCTACGCCGGGGAGGAGAAGCTCGGCGTGATGAACGTCGCCAGCCCGGACTGGCGGAGCCTCTCCGAGAGGGACCTGCAGCTGCTCTACACCATCGGCGACCTCCTCAGCATCGCCGTCGAGAGGGCCCGGCTCTTCTCCCGAAGCGCCCGCATCGGCGCTCTGGAGGAGCGCAACCGGCTGGCGCGCGAGATCCACGACACCCTCGCCCAGGGCCTCACCGCCACCATGCTTCAGCTCGAATCCGCCGACGCTTTGCTGCATGCGGGAGGCGGATTCGAGCGGGCTCGCCAGCCCCTGCGCCGCGCCCTCAACCTCACCCAGGCGAACCTTGAAGAGGCCCGACGCTCCGTCCTGGACCTCCGTGCCGCCCCGCTCGAAGATCGGCCACTGGCCGAAGCGCTCGAAGCCCTCGTGAGCAGGTGGGAGGCGGAGACGGGCCTCGAAGCGAGCTTCGAGGCGGTCAACGGGGCCCGTCCCCTGCCGCCCCGCGTCGAGGTCGCCCTGTACCGCGTCTGTCAGGAAGCCCTCGCAAACGTCGCCCGCCACGCGGCGGCGGACCGGGTGACCGTTCGTCTGGTCGTCACCCCGGAGCGTGTCCAGCTCGGCGTCGAGGACGACGGTAGGGGCTTCGACGCCGAGCAAGTACCCGCGGAGCGGCACGGGATCGTCGGCATGAGGGAGCGGGTGAACATGCTCGGCGGCGTGTTCGAGCTGCACAGCGCCCCCGGTGGGGGGACCAGCGTCGGGGCGACGGTTCCGCTGGAGGGTCGTC
>JADDPR010000470.1 GCA_016781775.1 Rubrobacter sp.
GGTGCCAGAGGACGTTACGAGGTTGCGCATTTCCCGTAGCGACACCGAAAGCGTCGAGAGGTCGAAGGTTCCGCTGGAGCTGATGTCTGCCAGCACCTGCAGGGCGCGTTCTACCGATACCCTGTTGGCGTTCACCCAGGCGTCGATCCGTTCCGCAGCACGAAGCTCCTCGGGCACGCTACGGAGGACTTCCGCCGTGAGCGAGGCCTGCTGGCTGTAGAGATCGTCGCGCAGCGCCGCGCGCGCGAGTGCCCGCCAGCGATCGTCCCGAGGCAGGGCCTCGACGTGGCTTCGTAGCCAGTGGAGCTTCAGCCGATCGCCCAAGGTGAAGTAGACCTCCGCCGCCGTTTCTGGAGACTGGCCGGTTTCGGAGGCGACGTCCACGATGTCCAGCGCGGAGAACATCGCGCCCAGGCTAGCCGCTCGCCGTGCCAGATCGGGCGGAACCTTCGCCTCGACGAGCCGCTCGGTCGCGCGCTCCAGAGCTTCCCGTTCGCCATCGAGCATGAACCGGTGGATGTGTCCGGCCAGCTCTGCTGCCCTTTCGGAGAAGAACGATATCGTGGCGGCTATGTCCAGGGGCGGGCGGCGGTTGCGTAGGAGCCACCGCGTTGCGCGTTCCAGCAGCTTGCGAGCGTCGAGGAACATCTTCATCTGCGTTTCGGCCTCGACCTGGTTGTCGAGGGCTTCGATCTCCAGCCACAGACCGCGCATGTCGAAGATCTCGCGGGCCGCTGTGTACGCCCGGGTGATGTCCGGGGCCGCCGCCCCGGTCTCCTCCCGCAGCCGGAAGGCGAAGGAGGGACCGCCCCTGTTCACCAGGCTGTTGGATGCGTGGGTGGCGGTGAGCTCGCGCCGCAGGCGGTGCTCCCGTATCTGTTCGCGGAAACGCTCCCGCAAAGGCGTCGGGAAGTATCGCTCCATCTCGCTCGACAGGTAGGGGTCCTCCGGTACGTCGGATCCGAGCAGCTCTTTGTAGAGCGTGATCTTGGAGTACGACAGCAGGATGGCCAACTCGGGGGTGGTCAGTCCTATGCCGTTCGACCTACGTTCGGCCAGGGCCTCGTCGCTCGGGAGGAATTCGAGCTCGCGGTTGAGGCCGCCGGACTGTTCGAGGGCGCGGATGTAGCGGGTGTGCACGTCCACCATAGGGTGGGCCAGGGTCGCGGCTTTGCTGATCGCCAGGGTCTGCTGGTAGTTGTCGTGCAACACCAGCTGCGCCACCTCTTCGGTCATCTCGACCAGCAGGTTGTTGCGCTGCTTCTCGGTCATGTCGCCGTTCTTGACGACGGCGTCGAGCAGGATCTTGATGTTCACCTCGTGGTCGGAGCAGTCGACGCCGGCCGAGTTGTCGATGGCGTCCATGTAGATCCGGCCTCCCCGGAGGGCGTACTCTATGCGCCCCCGCTGCGTGAAGCCGAGGTTTCCTCCCTCCCCGACCACCCGGCAACCGAGCTCCTTCGCGTCGATCCTTAACGCGTCGTTGCTCCTGTCGCCGACGTCGGCGTGGGTCTCGTCGCTGGCCTTCACGTAGGTTCCGATGCCGCCGTTGAAAAGCAGATCCACCCTGGCCTTGAGCAGTGCCCGCATTACCTCATTCGGCGCGAGCGCGTCGGCCTCGACGCCCAGCAGTTGCTTCACCTCGGGAGATAACGGGATGGATTTCGCCGAGCGCGGGAAGACGCCGCCGCCCTGGGAGATGAGATCCGTGTCGTAGTCGGACCACGAGGAGCGCTCTAGATTGAAGAGCCTCTGGCGTTCCTCGAAGCTCGTTTCGGGGTCGGGGTCGGGGTCCAGGAAGATGTGCATGTGGTTGAAGGCGCCGACCAGCTTGATGTGGCGGCTGAGGAGCATACCGTTGCCGAACACGTCGCCGGACATGTCACCTATACCCGCCACGGTGAAGTCGGAGCTCTGCGTGTCGACGCCGAGCTCCCGGAAGTGCCGCTTGACCGACTCCCAGGCGCCGCGGGCGGTGATCGCCATCTTCTTGTGGTCGTAGCCCGCGGACCCGCCCGAGGCGAAGGCGTCGCCGAGCCAGAAGCCGTACTCCGCCGAGATGCCGTTGGCGATGTCGGAGAAGGTCGCGGTCCCCTTGTCGGCGGCGACCACCAGGTACGGGTCGTCGTCGTCGTAGCGCACCACCTCCGGGGGCGGGACGACCCCACCGTCGACGAGGTTGTCGGTCAGGTCGAGCATGCCGCAGATGAGCGTGCGGTAGCAGGCCACCACCTCTTGCATGAGCGCCTCGCGGCCCCCCTCCGTCGGCGGTCGCTTCACCACGAAGCCGCCCTTCGCGCCTACGGGCACGATCACCGCGTTCTTTACCGTCTGGGCCTTCATGAGGCCCAGGATCTCGGTGCGGAAGTCTTCCCTGCGGTCGGACCACCGGATGCCGCCTCGCGCGACCTTGCCTCCCCGCAGGTGCACCCCCTCGGCCCGCGGCGAGTAGACGAAGATCTCGAACATCGGGCGGGGCAGCGGCAGCACGGCGATGTTACTCGGGTCGAACTTGAACGAGAGGTACGGTTTGGGTTCCCCTTCGGGCGTGCCCCCGTAGTAGTTCGTGCGCACCGTCGCCAGGATGACGTCGAGGAAGTTCCTCATGATGCGGTCCTCGTCGAGGCTCACGACCTCGTCGAGCGCCTCTTCGATCCCCAGGGTTAGCCGGTCCGTCTCCTCCTCCGCACGCTCCTGGTGGCTCGGGTCGAAGCGGGCCTCGAAAAGCTCGACGAGGAGCCGGGCGATATGCGGGTTCGCGGACAGGGTGTCTTCCATGTAGTCCTGGCTGAACGTGGTCCCCGCCTGACGCAGGTACTTGCAGTAGGCGCGGAGGATCGTGATCTCGCGCCACGTCAGCCGGGCCCTGAGGACCAGCTTATTGAAACCGTCGTTCTCCACCGCTCCGCGCCACGCCCGGGAGAAGGCGTCCTGGAAAATCTCCTTAACCCCGCCGGTCTGGAACTCGCCGCGTGCCTCGTGGATCAATCCAAAGTCGTGAATCCAGACCGGCGACGAGCCGGCGGCCTCTACCTTGTACGGGCGCTGGTCGGCGACTTTGACGCCCATGTCTTCGAGCAGGGGCAGAACCCCCGACAGCGAGATGGGGCTCCCGGAGCGGTACAGCCTGAACCTCAAGAAGCTCTCGGGCGCTTCGAGCGGATGGTAGAGACTCATGCCCAGGTCGTTCTCGGAGGCGAGGCTTTCCATTCTGCGGATGTCGGCCACGGCCATCCGGGCGAGGTAATCGTCGCGGTAGCCGGGTGGGAAGGCGTCGCGGTAGCTGCGGAAGAGCTCGACCCCGCGCTCTTCGCCGCACCCTTCGATCAGGGCATCGTACAGGTTGTCCATCCACGAGCGGGTCGCTTCGATGAGGCGCGCCTCGATCTCGTCCACGTCGTAGTCGGGAACCTCGCCCGGCCTGGTGTAAACGACGACGTGGAGGCGTGCCAGCACGGATTCGGAGAGCCGGGCGTCGAACTCCACGCTCGTGCCATCGAACGCCTTCTGCAGGATGTCCTGCATGCGCTGCCGGAGTTCGGTGTTGTAGAGATCGCGTGGCACGAAGACCAGGCAGGAAAGGAAACGCCCGTAGGTGTCGCGCCGCACGAAGAGCCGGACGCGCTGGCGCTCCTGCAGGTGCAGGATCCCCATCGAGATCTCGAACAGCTCCTCTTTCGATACCTGGAACAGCTCGTCGCGCGGGTAGGTTTCGAGGATCTCCATCATGTCTTTTTCGTCGTGGCTTCCCGGCGGAAAACCCGCACGGTCGAGGACGTACCTGACCTTTCGGCGGACGATCGGGATGTCCAGCGAGCTCGCGCTGTAAGCGGAGAAGGTGTACAGGCCGAGGAAGCGCCGCTCGCCGGTAACCTCGCCGTTCTCGTCGAACTTCTTCACGCCGACGTAGTCCAGGTAGGATGGCCGGTGGACCGTGGCGCGCGAGTTGGCCTTGGTGAGGTTGAGGAGGTGGGGCGCATGGGCGAGCTTTCGCACCTCGGGCGTCAGCTTGGCGAAGCTGTGCGAGGTGGGCTTCGAGTCCGTTTCCCGCAGGATGCCGAGGCCGGATCCCGGCACCGACCGGAGAGCGTCTTCCCCGTCCTCCGCGATCAGGTCGTACTCGCCGTAGCCCAGGAAGGTGAAGTTGTCGTCGGCGATCCATTCGAGGAAGGCCCTGGTTTCGGCGAGCTCCTCGGAATCGACCGTCGGCGGGCTCCCTTCGAACCCTGAGATTATGTTCCGGGTTCTTTCGAGCATCTTCGGCCAATCCTCGACGGCCCTGCGCACGTCTCCGAGAACGCGGTGGAGACGATCACGGACTTCCTCTAGCACCTCGGGCTCCGTCTGCCGGTCTATCTCCACGCGTATGATCGACTCGGAGAGCGCGCCGTCGAGATCGGGGTCGGGGGGCAGGACCTCGACGAGCCGACCCTCGCCGTCGCGCCTTACCTTCATGATGGGGTGGAGCATCAAGTGGATCGCGTAGCCCTGGCGGGTTATCTCCATCCTCGTCGAATCGACGAGGAACGGCATGTCGTCGTTGACGATCTCGACCACCGTGTGGGTCGATTGCCAGCCGTCCTCCTCGAACTGCGGGTTGTACACGCGGATCTTCGCCGAGCCGTGCGTTCGTTGGCGGGCGAAGCTCCAGTGGGCCACGGCCGCCCCGTACACGTCGACGGGGGAGCGATCGACCAGATCCTCAGGGGGTACCCGGCCGTAGTACTGGCGCACGAACTCTTCGACTTGCGGCGCTTGATCCTCGGGCAGTTGCTCTCGAACGCGGTCCACGACCTTATCGAGAAGCTCGTCCTTTACCAACATCTAGATTCTCCTCCGCGTAATTGCCTTACGGGGTTAGTCGGATGAAAGACCATGGCAAGCCTTCTGCTGACGGGCTTCGACGCCTCGTCGTCGAACACTCGCAACGCGTGAAAGTGCCCCAACACCCACCGCTAGGTGCAGCATCTCTCGTTGACCTTTCCCCATACGTCAAGCCTAGAGACCGCTTTCTGGACTCCTGTCCTGGAGAGTCCCATCATCCCAACCCAAGCTTAAACCCGCGTGCCACTTCGTGCCAACGACCC
>JADDPR010000035.1:0-16885 GCA_016781775.1 Rubrobacter sp.
CGATCGCCGCAAAGCTATCGCGCGCCTCCCCTATCGAGTAACTCTTCATCGTCGCGTCCTCCAAATGGCTATCTAGATAGCCATTTTACGCCGTGCAATAGACAGTTGAAAACCACGACGCTTGCAGAATCGGGGCCCGGTCGAGAGGTCAGACGGGCTCGTCGCGGGGTTCGACGAGCACCTCGTTGACGGCTACGTGCTCGGGTTGGCTCAGGGCGTACACGATCGAGGCCGCGACGTCTTCGGGGTCGAGGACGCGCGCGCCGGTGGGTTGACCGTAGAGCTTCAGCGCCTCCCCGTCGGTGCTCATGGCTGCGAGATCCGTGGCGACGTTGCCCGGCTGGATCGTGGTGACCTTCAGGCCCGTGCCGGCGGTCTCCAGCCTCAGGCCCTGCGAGAGCGCCTCGACAAAGAACTTGCTCGCCGAGTAGACCGCAAGCCCCGCGAAGACCTTGCGCCCGGCGTCCGAGGAGATCGTGACGATGTGCCCCCTCCCCCGGGAGACCATGCCGGGTAGAACGGCGCCGACGCAGTTGAGCGTCCCCTTGCAGTTGACCTCGACCGTCTTCTCCCACTCCTCCTCGCAAAGATTCCTCATCAGGGTGTAGTACATCACGCCGGCGCAGTTCACGAGAAAGTCGACCGGGCCGAGCTCGCCCTCGGCACGAGCGACGAGCGCCCCAACCCCCTCGCGGTCGGTGACGTCCGTCGCCACGACGATGCTTCTGGCCGCTCCACCAAGCCCGGCTTGTACCCTCCGAAGGGCGTCCGAACGGCGTGCGGCGAGGGCGACCCCGACGCCCTCCCGTGCGAGGGCGCCGGCCACCGCGGCCCCGATGCCGCTCGATGCCCCGGTCACGACCGCGACCCTGCCGTCGAGACGGCCCTCGCTTATCGCCGCGCCCCCTCGCGGGCCAGATCCGGGGCCGGCATCCAGCCCCGCTCGGCGAACGCTCGCGCGTACGTTTCAAGGAGCGCGGCGCCGACCTCGGGCCGCCGGGGGCCACCCTCGCCGAGGGCATCACGGGTGTTGCGGTCGTCGTAGTCGTTGTCGTCCTTGACCTCCGCCGCGTCGTCGGGGGCCGCTCCGCGCACGACCTCCCCGGCCTCCGTCTCCGCGGGGGCGGAGCGAATGGTTTCGAGCCAGTCGGCGTAGTCCGGACGCCTCAGGTCGTAGCCTAGGTCCTCGATCCAGCCGAAGACATACTCGGCAGACGGGGGATTGGGGTTGGCGAGGTGGAAGGTCTTGCCCGCGGCGTCGGGATCGTCGGCGAAACGGAGGATCGTGCCGCTCACGAAGTCCACCGGGGTCATCTCCATGCGCCAACCGTTTATCTTCGGCGCGGAGCCCACGCGGACGGACTCCGAGATTACGGCCCCGAGGAAATCCTTCGGGTTGGAAGCGCCGGTCTCGCTGTGCCCCGAGATGTTGCCGGGGCGGTATACCGCGACGGACAGCCCGCGTCCGGCGGCCTCCCGCACGAGCCCCTCGGCGACCCACTTGGACCGGCCGTAGCCGTCCCCTTGCACGCCCGCGAGGTCGTCGAGGTTCGTATCCTCCTCGCAGAGGCCCCAACCCCGCCCGAAGACGCCGTTGGTGGAGACGTGGTGCACGGGCTTGGTCTTCTGGCGGCAGGCGAGGCGCAAGACCTCACGGGTACCGTCGACGTTCGCCGGCTTGAGGGCGGAGTACGGGTAGATGAGATTGACCACGGCGCCCGCGTGGAAGACGACGTCAACCTCGCCGGCGAGATTATCGAAGTCCTCCTCCGACAAACCGAGCAGGGGCTCGGCAAGGTCCCCCGGGACGGGGACGATGCGGGACGCCCTCTCCGCGTCCCAGAGACCGTAGCGCTTCAGGCCGTCGCGAAGGGGAGTCATGGGGTCGCCGTCATGGCGGGGCCGGACGAGGCAGTGGACCCTGGCCTCCGTCTCGGTGAGCAGCCCGTCGAGGAGGAAGGCCCCGAGGAACCCGGTGGCGCCCGTGAGGAAGACGTTCCCGGCGTCGCTCAGGCGCTCGCCCCCCCTGCCGGCTGCGTCCGGGGAGATCTCCGGCTCCAGTAGGACCTCCGCGCGGAGGTCGGGCTCGTCCGTCTCCTGCCCGGCGCCGTCCTCGCCGTTCTGGCGTGCCTCGATCGCGTCGCACAATCCGGTTACGGTGGGGCTATCCAGGATCTCGCTCGTCGGAAGGCGAACCCCGAAGGCCTCCTCGACCCGGCTCACGAGCTCGGCCGCCGCCAGCGAGTGGCCGCCGGCCTCGAAGAAGTCGTCCTCGGGGCGCACGTATCCCCGTTCGAGGCGGAGGACGCGCTCGAAGATGCGGGCGAGGCGGTCCTCCTTCTCCCCCCGGGGCGCGTCCGCCGGGAGGGCGAGCTCCTCCGGCGCGGCTTCCTCGGATGGACCGCGCGCCGGGGGCGTCGGGAGGTTCCCGCGGTCCACCTTCCCGGTGGTGTCCTGGAGCGGGAGAGCCTCGACCTCCACGTAGACCGCCGGGATCATGTAGTGCGGCAGGGCGTCCTGAAGGACGCGACGGATGCCGGGGCCGTGTCCCGTCGCGGGGTCGATGTTCCACTCCGCGTGGCGGTCGTCGTTCGCGCCGTCCCCCGAGTCCGGGACGAGATAGGCGACGAGGCGCTTGTCCGTGCCCTCCTCGCCCTCGGCGATCACGACGCAATTCGTCACCGCGAGGCGCTCCTCGATGGCGGCCTCGACCGCCCCGAGCTCGATGCTGTACCCGCGAACCTTCACCATAAAATCGACGCGCCCCATGATCTCGAGGTTCCCGTCGGGCAGGAGCCGCGCCTTGTCGCCGGAGCGGTACATCCGGGCGTCGCCACCCGCGTAAGGGTCGGGGACGAAGCGTTCGGCCGTCTTCTCGGGCAGCTTGAGGTAACCGCGCGCCAGCCCCTCGCCGCCGACGTAGAGCTCCCCTGCGGCGCCCCCCTCGACGGGCCGGGCGTCCTCGTCGAGGATGTACAGATGCTCCGGGTCCGCCGGCTTCCCCACGGGGCAGTAGGTGGAGTCGGCGCTCTCGACCAGCTCCTCAAGCTCGCCCGCGGAGATCTCGTGCGTCTCGCTGATGCTGTACAGGTTGAAGATGCGTTTCCCCAGGAGGAGACGGAGCGCCCGTCGCGCCAGGGTCTTCGTGACGACCTCGCCGTTGAGCCAGAGGGTCCGAAGCGCAGAGAGCTCCTCCCCGAGGTTCTCCCCGCCGCCGTCGAGGACGGCCTCCAGGAGGGACGGCGTAAAGAGCACCTCGGTTATCCCGTGCTCGTCCAGATAGCCCACGAGGGCCGCGGGGTCGTAGATCACGTCGTCGGGGATGGGACACACGGCCCCACCCCTCAGAAGCGGCCGGAGCATCTCCCATATAAAGAAGACGTTGCATCCCACGACGTCCCCGGCGCCGTAATCCACGAGACCGAAACGCCAGGAATAGGAGTTCACGGGGGCCCGGTGGGGGTTGGCGATGCCCTTGGGTTTGCCGGTGGTGCCGGAGGAGTAGGAGACGAAGGCGAGGTCGTCGAGCGTCGGACGTAGCCCGTCGTCGGGGCCGCCCTCGGGGAGGGCACTCTCCCAGTCGCCGTCGAGGACGATCCTCTCCTGGCCGTCTGGGAGGCTCGCCTCGTGCTCCCCCCTCGTGACGACGACGCGGGGCTCGGCGTCGGCGAGAACGTCCTCGATCATGGAGTCCGGATAGGCGAGCTCGAGTGGTAGGAAGGCTCCCCCCGCCCTGAGGGCCGCGAGGCAGGCGACCACGAACTCCGGCCGCCGCTCCATGTACACGCCCACCGTGACGTCCGGCCGGATCCCGAGGGTCCTGAGATGGGCCGCGAGGCGGCCCGTCTGCCGGTCGAGCTCGCCGTAGGTCATCGTGCCCCAGGGCCCCACGACGGCGGGGGCCTCCGGTGTCCTGCGCGCCTGCTCCTCGAAGAGCTCGTGCAGCAGGGCGTTACCTTGCGTCTCGCCTTTCATCGTCTCCTCCCTGAGTAGGGTGGTACGTTTTGGGCTCTTTTTTAGCCGGGGTTTAGCCCTTGGGCAACCAGGCCTCTACGACGGCGCGGTTCTCCTCGAGCCACGCGCGCGTCCCCTTCTCCGGGTCTTCGGCCTCCTTGATCTCCAGCTCCAGCTCGCCGAGCTGCTCCTCGGTCAGCGTGAGGTTGTCGAGGAACTCGAAGGCCTCCGGGGAGTCCTCCTCCAGACCCTTTCGGGCAATCGCCGAGAGCTTCTCCGCGCTGCCCATCGCGCCCTTCGGGTCCTCGAGATAACGGATGTCGTAGGCCGTAAACATCCAGTGCGGCTTCCAGGCGGTGAAGGCTATCGGCTCCTCGTTCTCCAACGAACTCTCGACCTGCCCGAGCATCGCCGGGGTGCTCGAATCGACCACCTCGTAGTCCTCCAGACCGTAGGCCGGGATGGCCTCGTCCTTGGCGACCCCCATGATCCCGGAGCCGGGCTCGATACCCACGATCCTGCCGCCGAACTCGTCGCGGTATTTCGCGAGGTCGCCTATCGTCTGTGCCTCGGCGTACTCCGGAACGGCGATGCCCAGCGAGGCCTCGCCCTCGTACCACTGCCCGAGGTCCACAACCTGATCCTTGAACTCGTTCCAATACGTCTCGTGGGTCGTGGGCAGCCAGACGTCCTGGAAGGCGTCGAGGTCGCCGCTCGCAACCCCCTCGAAGAGCGGTCCCACGTCCAGAAGCTGCAGCTCGACCTCGTAACCGAGCTCCTCTTCGAGCAGGATCTTCGAGAGGTTCGAGACGGCGACGTCCTCGTCCCAGTTTATGTAGCCGATCGTGAGCGACTTGTCCCCCCCGGACCCGGAGCTCCCTCCCTGACCGCCGCAACCGGCGACGAGCAGACCCGCAAACAACCCCAACACGACCGCTAGCATGATCTTGCGACGAAGAAACATTCACCCTTCCCTTCAACGACTACACGACGCCTTCCACCCGCGGCTTTGCCAGTGGAGGCGCATACCATACGTCAAATGGTTGCGAGTTGCAAATTCCAATCGTCCCCGCCGCCCGTCTTTCCAAGATCTGTTCCCCATGCTTCGTGTGCAAGAGGTAGGCATATCGTTGAGTTCGGAGGCGCTAGCACCGCGAACCACAGGGCTCGCCGCCAACCATCACCCCGGCGATCCGGCCTCCGACCCCGTCCGTCGGTGGCTTCCGCACCATGCGAGTCCGGTTGGACGAGGGACCAGGAGGCATCAGGCGGTGGGCTACCCTCGGGCTTCGGGCAGTAGACATGCTTTTTGACGGTTCCAAGGCGCCTGCCTCATGGCCGGCTGCGAGCGTTCTGCTGCCGCGTTTACCGGCGGCTCTTCGGGGATCTTTGGGACGGGCGGGGTTCAAGGTTTCTCGAGTCGGTGTGCTGGGCGCGCCCGAGACGGTCGGGACGTAGGAGGGCGCCTCCCCGACAAACGTGGTCGCTTGACGAGCGGGAGGCGCCGGCTATCCTCTTGGCGAGGAGGCTCCCCGCCGGATTGGAGGGTTTTTTATCTTCCGGGTACGGGCGGGCTCGCGGTCGAGCTCTTTCCGAGGGCCTGTATCTCGGTCGGGAGGATGGTCAGTTCGGGGACGTAGGCGCGCGGGTGGAGGGTGGCGAGAAAAAGGCAGGTTGCGGCGACGTCCTCGGGTTTGAGGCTCGCGGCCCGGATCTCGGGGCTCGGCGGCTCCGGACGGTTGTCCAGGATGGGGGTGTCGACGATGCCGGGGTTTACCGAGGTAAACCGGACCCCGTTGGCGTGCTCCTCGAACCCCGCCGCGTGCGCGAACTCGCTCATGCCCGCCTTCGAGGCCTGGTACGCCGGTCCCGAGGCGTCCGGCCAGGAGCCCGAGACGCTGCTAATCAGGATCACGAGCCCCCCGGAGGCGCGCAGGTACGGCAGCGCGGCCCGCACGGCGTAGAACGCCCCGGAGAGGTTCACGGCGAGCATCTTCTCCCAGACCTCCGGCGTCAGATCTTCCAGGCGCCGCCCCTTGACGTTCATACCGGCGGCGGCGACGAGCACGTCGATGCCGCTCTCCTCCCCCACCTCCGCCACCGTCCTCCCGACCGCCTCCCAGTCGGCAACGTCGAGGGCGTGCGGTACAAAGGAGCCGGAGGCCACCCTCTCCGTCCCCGCCCCCTCGGCCATCGCCTCCCGGCGGCGGGCGGCACCGTGGACCTTCGCTCCCATGTCGGCGAAGAGGTTCGCCGTGGCCAGCCCGATCCCGCTGCTCGCGCCCGTGACGATCGCGGTCCTCCCCGAAAGCGGCGCAGATTCCGCCATCAGGCCCCCGACGCGCCGGACAGGAAGACCTTTATCTGCGCCGAAGGTCCTCGTACGAGATCCTTGAAGGCCGAAGGTCCCTCTTCCAGCGGGAGGACGGGCGGCAGGGCCCCGATCCCGGCCTGCCCCTCGACGAGCCAGCCGAGGGCCTCCTCGTAGTCCTCCGCGGTGTAGGCGTACGAGCCCTGGACGCGGATCTGACCGCGCACGACCCCGTGGAAGCCGAGCGAGGTCTCGTCGTCGTGCAAACCGACCATCACGGCCCGTCCGCCGGGGCGAAGCAGCCCAATCGCACCGCGCCGCGTAGCGGTGGCTCCGACCGCATCCAGGACGAGGTCCGCTCCCAGTCCATCGGAGATTCCACGCAGCGCCTCCCACGCCTCTTCTGAAGAGGCGTAGGCCGCGTGGGCCCCGAGCCCGATGGCCGCCTCGCGGCGCGCGGCGTGCGGCTCGACGGCGTAGACGTTCGGGATGCCCGAGAGGACGGCGGCCTGCAGGCACATCAGACCGATGGTGCCCGCCCCGATAACGACCGCGTGCTCGACGGGCTCTTCCCCGGCCGTGCCCAGCCGCACCACGTGAACCCCGTTGGCGAGTGGCTCCGCCAGGGCGCCCACGCGCGCAGCGTCCGCGAGTCCCTCGGGGAGCGGGTAGGCGTTGCGGGCCGGGACGCGGACCTTCTCGGCGAACCCGCCGGGGTGGTGGATGCCGATAAGGGTGCGCGCGGGGCAAAGGTTCGTCAGGCCCGCGCGGCAGAGGCGGCAGGTCTCGTCGGAGGCGAGGGGGTTCACGGCGACGACGCGCCCGACGAGCCCCTCGTCCACCCCCTCCCCCACCTCGACCACGGTGCCAGCGAACTCGTGGCCCATCACCAGCGGCGGGGTGCGGTTCCCCATCTTGCCCAGGTAGCCTTCGACCTCCGAGCCGCAGATTCCGGCGGCGTCGGGGCGCACGACGAGCGTCCCCGCCTCCACCCGCGGCTCGGGGACCTCTTCTATCGCCATCTTCTCGGGCCCGTTCCAGACGACAGCCTTCATCCGGACCATCCTCCTTGCGTCTAGGGGTTACGGATCAATATCGCCCGCGCCGGGGCCCCCTCGGAGCCCGCGAGCTTCAGCGGGAGGCACGCGAGGAAGTAGGGGCCAGGTTCGGCCTCCGAGAGCACCAGGCCCTCCAGGACGACGACGTCCGCCTCCAGCAGGGTGTGGTGCGTGTGAAACTCCCCGTCTTCGAACGGCTCGACGGAGAGGTAATCGACCCCGACCGTCTCGACCCCGACCTCGACGAGGTACTCGGCAGCCTCGTCGGAGACGGCCACGTACCCCTCGTCGAACTCCTCCCGGTCCATGAGGCCAAGGGACGAGTTGCGCGTCTTCAGGAGCACCCGGGCCTCGCCCGCGATCCCGGCCTCCTCCAGGTCCGCCCGGCGCACGTGCCCGTCGACGTGCGTCAGGTCCACCACCCGGCAGGGCCCGACGCTGCGCCTCAGGTCCAGATCCTCCATCGTCCAGCCGTCGGGGACGAAGTGCTTGCGGGCGTCAACGTGCGTCCCCGTGTGGGAGTTCAGCTTCCAGGCGCTGACGTTGTTCGGGTCGCCTCCGTCCATCCTCAGGTGCCACTCCTGCGAGGGTGGCTCCGTCCCCGGATAGAGCGGCATCCCCGGCCCGATCGTCCGGCTTACGTCCAGAATCTCCACTAACCTTCCTCTCTCGAAATCGGCGCTCCCGCCGCACCGGGAAGTTCCAAGGCCTCCATCGTCCCGGACGGGGGCGTCGTGATTGAGCAGAATGGAGGCGATATTCTCGGTTCTTCGGGTTCTCGACGACGTGGACCCCGTGCTGCCCCCCTGAGCGGCGCCGGGAGCGGCAAAGACCACACCCCGAGGGGAACTGCAGACCTCGGGCCGCTCTAGTCGAGCAGCCCGAGGAAGTAGGCGATTGCGGTCAGAACGGAGAAGATCAGCAGCGCCACGAGGAGCCGCAGCCAGAGCTGCTTGAGCATCCCGCCGAATCTCCTCCTCTAGCCCCCCAAGAGGTTGGTCATGAACACGTCGTACACCAGCAAGACCGAGAAGAAGAGGAAGAACACGGCCGTGACGGCCATCACGTACAGCCGCCAGCCCTTGAGCCTGATGGGTTGCGGCAGGGCCCGGGTGTTGAGCACGATGAGCATCACCGAGTACAGGGCCATGACGACGCCGCCGCCCGAGGCCGAGATGATCAGCAGCACGAGCGGCTGTTGGAATCCGGCCAGAAGGATCAACGAGCCGAGGATGGCGATAAGCCACGCGGCAGCGAAGTAGATGCGGCTCTCGGTTACCCTCTCACTGCGGCGGAAGTAGCTCACCTTCAACTCGCTGGCGGTAAGCCGGGCGACGTAGTCCATGACGCCCAGGCTGGTCGAGAAGAGGATCACGGTGCCGGCGATGAGGTAGAAGTACTGGAACCAGGTCCCGATCCGATCGCCGAGGCCTGCGGCCACCCGCTGCAGGAACGTGAAGTCACCCTCCACCCCCGTCTCCCTACCGAGGGCCGTGAAGGTGAGCACCGAGAGACCGATGAGCGTCAGCACACCGATGATGTAGAAGACGAGGATCTGCTCCTGGTTGGCGACCTTCCACCATCCCCTCCACCGGCGCATGTTCTCCTCGGTCGTCGGGAAGGTGTACCCGAGGGAGGCCCGAGCCTCCTCTTCGCCGGTGATCGGGGAAACGACCTTGGGCATGCGTTGCCCCATCGCCAGTCCCTTATCCCGGACGTAGTTGCTCTGAGTAAGGTTGTTGGCGCCGCCGGCCCCGGCGAAGGCTATAGCGCCCAGGAGCGTGGCGATCCCAAGCTGCCCGAGGAAGCTGGGGAAGTTCGCGACTCCCGACGGGGCCTGCGTGACGATACCCGTCCAGACGCCCAGGTCAGTGGCGACGACGATAGCCATCACCAGAAAGACCACGATGACGGCGACCAGCACCATCTGGATCTTCTCTAGAACCTGGTAGACGACCGGAGAGAGTGTCAGCGCGAGCGCGAAGGCGACGAGGGCTATGGCCGCGAGGACGGGTACCGCCCCCTCGGCGAGACCGAAGACGTAGGACAGCAACGTGGCCCCGCCTGTCGCCCATCCGGGCCAGGCGTTCGGTAGGATCGCCCCCAACACGAAAATCATGCCCCACGGCTTCCAGAAGCGGGTGAAGCCGGTGACCGCCGTCTCGCCGGTCGCCAGGGTGTAGCGCTCTATCTCCATGTTGAGGAAGTACTGCATCGTGAACCCGACCATCGCGAGCCACAACAGGCCTATCCCCACCTGCGAGGTGATGTAGGGCCAGATGATGAGCTCGCCGGACCCGAGCGCGGTGGCGAGGATAATCACGCTCGCCCCCACGATCTTCCTCAGCGACAGGGGCTCCGGCAGGTCCCGCGATTCTACCCCCGGCAGGTACTTGGTCGGTAGGTTCCAGCCGTCGGCATCCCGTCCCCCGGCGCCCGACCCCGCCTGGTCCCGCTGTTCGCGTAGGTCTCGGCCCGCTCGCGGCCCATCCCCCTCGGTCCGCATCCCCGCACCCGCATCGCCTTCGTTCAGGCGTACCGCATCCGGGTCGTTGCCGTGCCTCCTGGCATCTCCTGGCTCCACGGGCCCATCGGCACCCATGCCTCTTTCTCTTCCCATGCTCTTGTTCTCTCCTTTCCCTCGACGGCTGCTCAGGCCTTCCCCGTAGCCAACCTTTAAGCCTTCCTCTCTCCTCCCGTAGTGGCTTGCGTAATCCGGTGCGTAGCCCTCCACGAAAGGGCCAGCCTCACCTTGCACGTCACCGCGAGACACCGCGCCCATACGCGGGAGGGCTTGGTCGAACGACCCCGTCCGACCATCGACGCTCGCCGGGGAGAAACTCTCGACACAGCCCGGGAGCCCCTGCAACAGGGCAAAACCCTCGACGGGAGCCCCGGCAAAACCCCCTCCCGAAATGTTTATTTTTCTTCGTAATATCCACCGGTTTCCGTATTTCCTGAGTTAGAGTTCCTTTTCCCCGCCCGCAGTATAAGCACCGCCAAAAAAGCAAGTCAAGTTCCATAAACGTGTCAGAACCGTCCATGACCGCGAGTTTTTTGACTGATTTTGCGCGGAACTGGAGCCTGATGGTACGCTGAGGACGAGAAGTAGAAATTGTCACAAGAGGTATGCGTGCGTAAGGGTGAGGCAGAGAAGAAGATACCCGCGCAGCGGCGAGCCGAGATCAGGGACCTTTTGAACCGTCGTGGGGCGGCGTCCATGGCGCAGATTGCTTCGTCTTTGGGCGTCTCGGTCTCGACGGTACGCCGGGACCTCGCCGAGCTGGAGAAGGAGGGGTCGATCCGGCGCTCCCACGGCGGGGCCGCCATAGTGGAGCACACGACCCTCGAGTTCCGTTTCAAGGACCGGCGCCGGCACCACCGCGCGGAGAAGACGAGGATCGGCGAGTACGCCGTAACGCTGCTGGAGGTGGGACAGAGCGTGATCTTTGATTCATCCTCCACGGTGCTTTGTGCCGCAGAGGCGTTGAGGCATCGGCTGCTCGAGGTCACGGCAGTAACCAACGACGTGAACGTGGCCTCGGTACTCGCAGAGGTACCGAACGTAAGCGTGGTTGTACCGGGAGGTGAGATCCGGGAAGGGTCGTTCACCCTGCTCGGCCCCCTGCTCAGGAACTTCCTCGAAGGCTTGCACGTTGACGTGGCGTTTCTCGGGGCGCACGCGATCTCCGGCGACGCGCTGAGCGAATCTAGCCTCTCGGTCGTCGAGGCCAAGCGGGCGATGATCGGGGCGGCCCGGCGGGTGGTGCTGCTCGCCGACCACAGCAAGTTCCGCCCCCCCGCGTTCTTCGAGGTGGCCCGGGCGGGGGTCATCCACGACCTCATCACCGACGACGCGACCCCCGAGAAAGCCCTGGAGGCGATGGATGCTCGGGGCGGGCTGCGCGTACACGTAGTTTGAAACTTTTCAGGGAGGAGGCGTTTTGGCAGAAGCTGGCGCAGGGGGTCTCGGGAGGCTGCGGGGGAAGGCCGCGGTCGTCACCGGGGCGGCGAAGGGGATAGGACGGGCGACGGCGGAGCTCTTCGCCCGCGAGGGCGCGAGCCTCGTCGTCACGGACGTGGACGAGGAGGGGCTCTCGGGGCTCGGAGCAGAGCTGGAGAGCGCGGGGACGCCCGTCGCGACCGTCGTCGGGGACGTCTCGGACCCGGGGGACGCGCGGGGCATGATCCGGGCCTCCGTCGAACGCTTCGGGAAGATCGACGTGCTCGTCGCGAACGCCGGGGTCATCCCGCTCAACAACGTAGTCGACGCGACCCCGGAGGACTGGGACCACGTGATGGCCGTCGACGGCCGGGGGATGTTCCTCACGTGCAAGTACGCTATCGAGGCGATGCTGGAGGGCGGGGCGGGCGGCTCCATCGTCTGCCTCTCGTCCATCTCCGGTCTCGCCGGCCAGAAGGACCAGTCCACCTACGGCCCGGCGAAGTTCGTCGCCTCCGGGCTTACCAAGCACCTCGCCGTGGAGTGGGCGGACAGGGGCATCAGGGTCAACGCCGTCGCCCCCGGCACCATAGCGACCGAGGCCGTCGCCGCCCTCCCGGAGAGCTACAAGGCCCCGATGAAGGAGGCCCACCCCGTCAAGCGACTCGGCGAACCCTCCGAGGTGGCGTCCGCCATCCTCTTTCTCGCCTCCGACGAGGCGTCGTTCGTGACGGGCGCGATCCTCCCGGTCGACGGGGGCTACCTGGCACAGTGAGAGCCCTCGGCCATCAGCTTTCGGCGGCCGGTAAGGGCGTTTGGCGCCCGAACGTCCAACGACAATGTTCCTCCGTGCAGGAAACTCTTCGTTACGGCGGGTTGTTGCTCTCCCGTCGGGAACTAGGCTGAGAGCTGACGGCTGAATGCTGATCGCTGTAATAGCGGACGATCTGACGGGGGCGGCGGACACCGGCGTGCAGCTCGTCCGCGCAGGCTACCGGACCGCCGTCGCCTTCCGTGGCTCCCCTCTGCCGCCCGACGGGGATATGGACGCCGTCGCGGTCGAGACGGACTCGCGGTCGATGCCGGCGGGCTTCGCCGCCAGGAGGGTCGTAGAAGCGGCGCACGCCGTGCGGGGTGCGGACGTCGTCTACAAAAAGATCGACTCGACCCTTCGCGGGCCGGTGGCCGCCGAACTCTCCGCCGCGCTCGGTGCCACGGGGCGCGAGAAGGCTATTGTGGCGCCCGCTTTTCCGGCGGCCGGGCGCACCACAAAGGACGGCGTACAGACCGTCCGCGGGGTCCCCGTTCACGAAACCGAGGCGCGTAACGACCCGCGCACACCCGTGCGCGAGGGGCACCTCCCTACCCTGCTCGAGGAGGTGGGACCCGTCGCTTCTCTGGGCGTTGACGCACTCGGGGACAGGGGCGCGGTCCGCCGGGCGCTCGCAGGCGCCCGGTGCGTCGTCGCGGATGTGGAGGACGAGGCGGACCTGGAGGCGCTGGTGCGGGCGGTGCCGGACCCTTCGGCGGTACTCTGGACGGGCTCGGCGGGGCTCGCCCTCGCCTTCGGCAGGGTGTACCCGGGGCCGCGCGCGGACGGGGCCTCCCGCGCCCACCGGCCCGCCCGTTGCGTGCTGGTCGTCGTCGGTTCGTTGAGCGGGGCGTCCCGGGGGCAACTCCGGCGGCTAGCCGAGGAGCATGGGGCAGTGCCGGTGCCGGTCGATCGGCCCGGGGCGATGGAGGAGGCGGTGTGCGCGGCACGGGAGATGCTTCGGGAGGGACGGCACGCGGCAGTGTACTCGCCGGAGGACCGGGGAGGGGCCGATGCCGGGGCGGTCGTGGAGGCGCTCGCCGGGGTCGTGAAGCGGCTCTCCGAGGAGGGGCTCTTCGACGCGCTGGTCCTGACGGGTGGTGATACCGCCGTCGGCGTGGCCCGGAGGCTCGGGGCCTCCGGGATACGTCTGCTTGGGGAGGTTGGGGCGGGCATTCCGGTGGGGACTCTGGTCGGCCCGCGTCCGTACACCGTCGTCACCAAGGCCGGCGGGTTCGGGGAAGATGGTACGCTCGTGAACGTTCTACAGGCGCTTTCGCGCTGCGGAGAGGATTGAATCCATATGACGCCACCCCTCGTAGCGGTCACCATGGGAGACCCCGCCGGAGTCGGGCCCGAGATCGTCGCGAAGACCTTCGCGGACGAGGGCTTCCGCGCGGAGAACCGCGCCCTCCTCGTTGGGGATCGGGGGATGATGGAGCGGGCGATCTCGCTTCTGGGGCTCCCACTGAGTGTGAACAGGATCTCGGACCCGGAGGAGGCCCGTTTTCGGGAGGGGGAGATCGACGTCGTCGCGGCGAGCGAGCTTCCGGAGGACCTTCCTTTCGGCGAGCTCGACGCGCGGGCCGGAGACGCGGCGTTCCGGTACGTCGAGAGGGCGATAGCGCTGGCGAGCGGCGGTCGCGTGGCGGCGATCGCGACCGCGCCCTTGAACAAGGAGGCGATGCACCTCGCGGGGCACCGCTACCCGGGGCACACCGAGATCCTGGCCGAGCTTACCGCTACGGAGAACTACGCCATGATGCTCGTCACCCCCGAGCTCAAGGTCATCCACGTCTCGACGCACGTCGCCCTGAAGGAGGCGGTGGAGCGAGCGACGACGGAGCGCGAGCTCGCCGTGATCCGGCTCGCCCACGCCTCGCTGCGCAAGCTGGGCGTGGAGCGCCCGCGGGTCGCCGTCGCCGGATTGAACCCGCACGCCGGCGAGAATGGGCTCTTCGGGACGGAGGACGCCGAACGCATAAGGCCCGCCGTCGAGGAGGCGGTGGACGAGGGCATAGAAGCGACCGGCCCCTGGCCCCCGGACACGGTGATGATGCGCGCCCGCCGGGGCGAGTTCGACATCGTCGTCGTCCAGTACCACGACCAGGGGCACATCCCGGTGAAGCTCATGGGCTTCGACACCGGGGTGAACGTCACCGTCGGCCTCCCGTTCTTCCGGACGAGCGTGGATCACGGGACGGCCTTCGACATCGCGGGCACCGGCAAGGCCGACCACAGGAGCATGCGCGCCGCCCTCGACCTCGCCCGCAGCCTCGCCGAAGCCGAGGAGGGCTAGGGGCGTGACGTCTACAACCTGGAACCATCGATACGTCGAGGCGAACGGCATACGGGTGCATTACGTGCGGCACGGGGCGGGGATGCCGGTCGTGCTGCTGCACGGATGGCCGGAGTTCTGGTACGTCTGGCGCAAGAACATAGGGCCGCTCTCCGAGGCATTCGACGTCGTCGTTCCGGACCTGCGCGGGTTCGGGGAGACGGAGAAGACGCCGTTGCCCGATCCCCCGGGCCGCCTGCTCGACGACCTCGTGGAGGACCTCCGGGGGCTCGCGGACGCTTTAGGCCTTGGTGCGTTCGGCATCGTGAGCCACGATGTGGGATCGTTTGTGGCGCAGCGGTTCGCCTATCGCTATCCGGAGCGCGTGGGCGGGCTGTTCTTCTTCAACTGCGTGTACCCGGGGATAGGGAAGCGCTGGCTGGAGCCGGAGAGCGTGGTGGAGATCTGGTACCAGACCTTCCACCAGCAGCCCTGGGCACAGGAGATCGTCGGCGAGAGCAGGAGGACCTGCAGGATCTACCTGAGGCATTTCCTCGACCACTGGTCGCACAAGCCCGGCACTTTCGACGAGGACCTCGACGCCTGGGTGGAGAACTTCATGCTTCCTGGCAACCTCCGTGGCGGCTTCGACTGGTACGTGGGCATGCGCGAGGCCCGCATGAAGATAATGCGGGAGGGCGCGCCGGAGTTGCGAAAGATAGAGACGCCCGCGCGCTTTCTCTGGGGCGAGAGCGACCCTATCATCAAGGTTCGGTGGGCGGACCGGCTCGGGGATTACTTCGCGGATTACGAGTTCGCTTCGGCCCCGGCGGCAGGGCACTTCGTCCACTACGAGAGGCCGGAGCTCGCCAACGCCGAGATCGCGCGGTTTTTCGGCTCGTTGTAGGGTGTGTCGCGGGGGACGGTAGAGCGGAAGGAGGCCCGGGGTGGAGTTTCCGAAGGTGGTCAAGGTGAGGCAGAGCTTCCTGCGGCCTCGTGTGGGGGACGTGGAGGCGGCGCTGAGGGAAGAGCTCGGGCGCGACGAGATCGCCTCCCGCGTCCGGCCGGGGATGGAGGTCGCGCTGACCGCCGGGAGCCGCGGCATCGCGGAGATAAACGTCATCCTGCGCTCCCTGGTCGCCATCCTGAAGGAGATGGGGGCGAAGCCGTTTATCGTGCCGGCGATGGGGAGCCACGGCGGGGCGACCGCCGAGGGTCAGGTCGAGATCCTGCGGAGCCTCGGCGTGACGGAGGAGTTCTGTGGGGCGCCGATCCGCTCGTCCATGGACGTCGTGGAGCTCGGCGAGACGGCGCGCGGGGTGCCGGTGTATATGGACAGGATCTCTCACGAGTCGGACGGCGTCGTCCTGGTGAACAGGATCAAGGCGCACACGGACTTTCGAGGCCCTATCGAGAGCGGCCTCCTCAAGATGGCCTCCATCGGCCTCGGCAAGCACAAGCAGGCCCTCGCCCTGCACGGCTACGGGGTCGAGGGCATCCGGGACTTCATGGTCGAGGTGGGCCGGGAGGTCGTCGACTCCGGGAAGGTCCTGTTCGGCGTCGCGTCGGTGGAGAACGCCTACGACGAACCGGCCCTTCTCGAGGCGATCCCACCCGCGCACATCCCTCGCCGCGAGGAGGAGCTGCTCGCCGAGTACAAGGGGCTGATGCCGGAGCTCCCGGTCGGGGAGATCGACGTCCTCTTCGTCGACGCCCTCGGCAAAAACTACTCCGGGACGGGGATGGACACGAACGTGATCGGCCGCTTCCGCATCCCGGGGGTGGAGGAGCCCGAGAGGCCCGAAGCGAAGTACGTCGTCGTGGGCGACGTGAGCGAGGAGTCGCACGGCAACGCTCTGGGGGTGGGCCTCGCGGACCTCACTACGCGGCGCCTCTTCGAGAAGCTCGACCGCCGGGCGATGAACGCAAACGTCCTCACGAGCACCTTCCTGGAGCGGGCGAAGGTCCCGATGGTCCTCGAGAACGACAGGGAGACCCTCGAGGCCGCCATCCGGTGCAACTGGGGCGTCCCGCCCGGGGAGACCCGCTTCGTGCGCATCCCGAACACCCTGCACCTCGAGTACCTGTACGTCTCCGAGAACCTGATCGACGAGGTGCTGCAAAATGCCGACGCCGAAGTCGTCTCGGAGCCGGAGGACCTCCGCTTCGACACCGACGGCAATCTGGGGAGTTTTTAGGGGGTGGACCTCACGGGCAGGTGGTTCGGGGGCACGACGAATGGGCTGTACGAACACTGCGGTTGGCACGAGGGGACCCATCGGCTACGGGAGGATCGGTCACCGTCACCCTGAACACCGAGAAGGCCGGGGCGTCGGGGGTGGAGGTGCTGCGGAGCGAGGTGCTGCTCGTCTTGTGCGCGTCGTGCGGCGGTGGGCTCCGTGCGGGCTCTCTGCGGCAGGACCTCTTGGCTCGCCGAGGGCCACGTAAGGCTGGCGAACGATCGGAGGAGAGATGATGGATCTCGGAGCGCTGTCCGGCGCCCGTGTGGTGGATCTTTCGGTGACGCTCT
>JADDPR010000035.1:17004-19911 GCA_016781775.1 Rubrobacter sp.
CCGGCGCCCGTGTGGTGGATCTTTCGGTGACGCTCTCGGAGCGGTTGCCGGGAACGTGGCCGGGGCACATGAGCTACGCCCACAAAAACTGGAACTGGTTTGCGGAGGCCGAGGGCCCAACCGGCCGGACCCGTAGCGCCGCCCCCTACCAGACGAACTTCGTTCTAATAGACGAGCACTGCGGCACCCACTTCGACGCCCCGACCCACTTTATCCCGCCGGAGGGCTCGGGCCTGCCTTACGCGAGTCCCCTGGGCGCCGAGACCGGCGACAAGGTGCCCGTCGGGGACCTCATGGGACCTGCGGTGGTCGTGGACGTGCGGTTTCTGGCACAGGAGGGCGAGCCCGGGGTTAGCCCTTTCATCACGGCGGACCACGTCAGGGCCTGGGAGGATGAGAACGGGCCCATCGCGGCAGGCGAGGTCGTGCTGCTCCGGACGGGGTGGGACCGGTTTTACGTCGAGGGGGACGAGGGGCTGAAGTTCATGCACGGCTCGCTCGTCACGCACGATGCGCCGGGCTGGCCAGCCCCGTCCCCGGACCTGGCGATCTACCTGCACGAGAAGGGCGTCAGGACGATCGGCATCGACGCGCCGAGCATCGGCTCCGCCCACGCCGGGGTCCCCGTACACCAGGAGGGCCTGAGCCGGGGCCTGCGCTACGTCGAGATCCTGACGAACCTGGACGAACTGCCCACGCGCGGGGCCTTTTTCGTCTTCCTGCCACTCAAGATCGCGGGCTCCTCCGGGGGCCCGGGAAGGGCGATCGCCTTCCTGCCAGACGCGTCCGCCTGAAGGCCAAACGCCAGATACGGCTCGACGCCGCGCCCATCGCCGCCGTAGGCTCCTTCCCGAGCGGCATAAGGCCGACCCGCTAGCGCCGTCTTCCTCGCGTCCCCGCTCGCGTGGCGAGGTAGCACAGCACAGCCCCGGCGAAGAGCACCAGCGTCCCTACCACGGCCCAGAACGCCTGCCCGGTCATGAAGCTGCCGGGGAGGATCCCAACCCCCTGCAGCAGCCACGTACCGCCCACGACCACCATCAGCCCGCCCAGGACCATCAGCCCCCACCGCATGTGCTCCCACTCCTCACGTCGCGTATACGAAGCCCACTGCTATTCCGCACGGCAGCGACCGGCGGGCTCTTACCCCTTTGCCCGGTACCGATCGGGCTCCTGGAAGACCTCGACGAGGGCGGTGCCGGCCTCGACTCGGGCGGCGTGCTCCTCGCCCGCGGCTATCTCGTAGGCATCCCCCGGGCCGAGGACGCGATTCTCCCCGCCCACGCGAAGCTCGACGCGCCCGTTCACGACGACGCCGTACTGGGCGCCGTGCGAGTGCGGGGTCACGTCGAGATCCCTCGTCGCCAGAAAGAAGACGGTCTGGCCGTGGGGGCCGGAGAGCAGACGCCCCTCCAGCCCCTCGAACGGCGTGTCGACCTCCGGCAAGTCGCCGATCCAGGCCGGAAAAGGTTTCATGCGTACTCCTCTCCGAGTTCCTCAAACGTCACCACCGCTAGGAGCTTCCCACCCGTCACCTGAGGAGCGGCAGGTTGCCGGTGAGCTTGTTGACGGAGCGCTTCTCACCGTACAGCGCCACCCCGAGATATCCGAGCCCATCGGGCTGCATGAGGGACATCTTATCTTCGTACTCCTCGTACGTCCTCGACGACTGGGCCGTCTGCGTGACGTCGACGACGAGCAGGCCCTCGACCCCGGCCGCCCGCGACCTCACGGCCCTGATCTCCTCCTCGTCGGCCCTAAGGACCGGAATAGGGATCTTCACGAGACCCGCGTGCCTCTCCCCCGACCCATCCACCACGTCCGGCCCGACGAGCGACTCAACCTTCCGCCCCAGGGTCGCCGCCAACACCCCGGCCGCGTTCACCGCGAGCCCCACCGGCAACGACTCGGAGATGACCATCACGCACTTGACCGACCCGTCCCCCATCTCTACTCCTCTTTAGTGACTACTACAGTAGCTACTCTACGGTAGCAGGGCAGATTGGCAGGCACAAGCGGGTGGACTATAGTTGGGCGCATGGAAGGTCTTCCTTTGATCTCGGCGCTCGGGAAGCTCGGTTTTACCGAGTATGAGGCGAAGGTGTATCTGGCCCTGTTGAAGGAGTCGCCGTTGTCGGGGTATGGCATCGCGCGGGCTTCGGGGGTGCCGCGTTCGAAGGTCTACGAGGTCTTGCGGGGGATGGTCGGGCGGGGCGAGGTGTTGGTCAGCCATGGGGAGCCGGTGCGTTACGCGCCGCTGCCGGCGCGAGAGTTGATCCTCGCGCGGCGCCGGAAGGCCGAGGAGTCCATTCGGGTCGCCGAGGAGGGGCTGGAGCGGTACGCGGCGGAGGCGAACTCTTCCGGGCTCATCTGGGACATCACCGGGCGGGCGGAGATCCTGGGTCGGGCCCGGGAGGTGATCGGCAGGGCCGGGGGGAGTATCCTGCTCCAGGTCTGGAGAGAGGACGCGCCGGAGCTTAGGGACGCGCTCGCCGGGGCCGCACAGAGGGGCGTCGAGGTCACCGTGGTCGCGTACGGGGAGCCGGATTATCCTTTCGCGAGGGTGTATCTGCACGACCTCGCCGAGGAGATCACCAGACAGTTCGGGGGACGTTGGATCATCTTGAGCGCCGACGCGAAGGAGATCGTGGCCGGCATAGTCTCGCTCGGAGCCGGGAGCCGCGCCGCCTGGTCCTCGCACCCCGGGATGGTCGTCCCCATCACCGAACAGATAAGGCACGACCTCTACATCGCCGAGATGCTCCTCTCGCACAGGGAAGCCCTCGAGGAGAGCTTCGGACCGAGCCTCATCCGCCTCCGCCAGAAGTTCGGCTCCTCCCCCACCATCGCTACGGCTTCGGCTCTCCTGGACCCTATGGGGGACGGCGGCTGAGGGACGGCCGCTCG
>JADDPR010000487.1 GCA_016781775.1 Rubrobacter sp.
CCTGATGGTGAGGCGCTTGGCTCGCTCATGAGGCTTTTCGGACAGTCTCAGAGTTCGAATTCTCGGAAGCTCACATACAGCATGTTGCATAAACCGGACCCCGATCGCCCCCCAGAGCCCTTCGGCGCCCGATCCGGCGCGGGGAGGCGACCACAACATCTTGTGGGGTTGGATAAAGATGCGAAAAGGTGGATGTCGACGGGCCCCCGGGAAGGCTATTACCTGGAAAGAAAAGGGCCGTTGCAGCCATCTTGTAACGCGAGAAGGAGATGCGGGCCGGACTTTAGGAGGGGGGTAATTAGTGCCGGCCCGATGCTTACGACGATAGCAGGGCGAGGTAGCGGGGGTGTTGCAGGAAGATAACGATTCGGAAACATTTTTCCGGCTGCGGTACGACGAAGCCGGGCCCCGAAGAGGACCCGGCCGGGTGGTGCTTATAGTCTCGTCGTTAGCCCTTGAGGCTACGCTTCAACAGAACGAGGCTATGAACTATCTTCAATGCTATTGCCACACAACTTAACGACAAATAGATCAGATATAGGACGATCGTGATCTCCACGGTAATCACCTCCTTAAAGGAATCGGGGGCGGGGTCGCAGAGCAAAACCGTCGTGCTTCCCGCCCGAGCTTGGGCGTTAGTAGAGGGCACAAAAAAGGCCCCTCACCTACTAGGTGGCTAAGGGCTTCTTTGATGCGCTCCTACTGTTAAGAAAACAGTTTGCCTAAGATGTCCCGATTCGTGGGGTCAAACCGTTTGGGAGCGATGCACGGGGATCGAGGCGCACGAAAAAGCCGGACCCCGAAGAGGACCCGGCCGGGTTGGTTTTGCTACGCTTCGCCGTGCTCGCGGGCGCAGCGTCGGCAGAGGACGTCGCCCTCGAAGAAGCTGAGGCTGTCGGCGCCGACCTCGACGAGTTCGCGGGACCAAACCCGCTCCCCGCACCCGTCGCAGACCGCGCTCTTCTTGGCGACGCGCCCGGCGGCCACGACGTGGGAGCAATGGCCGTGCGAGGCGAAGCCCCGGCACTCGCACCTGTTCCGCTCGGGGCGGGTCCCCGTCCTGACCTCGTACACGTTGCCGGCGTCGGTGCCGGAGGGGACGAGCCAACGGCCGCCGCCCTGGTAGGAGTCGAGGATCTCGTCCGCGTGGAGCTCGTAGAGGCCGAGGCCGCGCAAGACGTAGCCAGGCACGGTTTCGGGGGTGGATGGGTGCGCTGGTGCGCTAGACTTCTGGTCGATCATCGGTTGCCTCCGATGGTCCGGCCCGGGGGTGTTGGTAGCACCGCTCGGGCATTGCTATGTCTCCACTATTAAACCAAATCTGCAAATATCTTGCAAGTATTTTTCGTCCATATTACAATAATCGGCATGTAGCCGACCGAGAGAGATGGCGGACATGCAGATACCGAAGTTGAGAGAGTGGCGGGAACGCCGAGGACTAACGCAAAAGGAGCTGGCCCAGGTAGCCAGGGTTAGCCCTCGAAGCGTTGCCGGCTACGAAGCAGGCCAGAGCATCAGGCCGAACACGGCCCGGAAAATTGCTGATGCGCTCGAGATAGCTGTAGAAGACCTACTGAATACCGCCGGAGAGTACGAGCTAGACAGGTGGGAGAAGAGCCGCCCAAAAGCGGACGCGCCGCCGTCGCCTGATCTTCCCGAAGAGGGGGACGCAGGGGCGGCGGCGCTTCTGGCTTGGCTGGAGCACTTGAACCTCACGCTGGAGCGGGGGAAGGAACTGCGGGGCGAATTTCGGAAGCTCACCGAATACATGACGAACACTCCTCAGGAGGAGCGTGAGCCCATAGCAGCCGAGCAGCGGATCGCGTGGGTCTTCTCTGGGTGCCTCGAATTCTCGATGGCCGTGTCGAGGGCTGCAAAGGCGTACCGCAAGCGCCTCGCGCCGCTCCTTGAAGGGGACGGGTTGTCGCCGCGAGAGGAGGAGTTACTCCGCGTCATGCGCTCGAGGCTCGAAGAGATCCAATCAATAAGGAGACGCTTCCTCGACCTGATCCAGAAAACGCACCGCCTAAGCGCAGACACCCAGCACACCGAGAAGATGCTCCGAGAGCTGGGGCAGGAGTTGGGCGTCCCAGAGTCGGACATGGTGCCGAAGGATGTTTGAAGGCAAGGAAAAGGCCGGGTGTCCGCCCGGCCAGATCAGCACTCCCCTACGACAAGGAGCTTGAATTGATTATACAGGACTCCGGGTGTGTCCGAGAGGCCGCAAGAGGCTACCTGGACAAAGGCCTGCAAGTGGTCCCCATCCCACTCAACGAGAAGAACCCGGGATACTCGGGCTGGGAAAAGACCCGCATCAAGCCGGAAGACATCCCCCGACGTTTCCCCCGGCAAAAGAACATCGGTGTCTTGCTAGGGGAACCCTCCAATTGGCACGTAGACGTCGACCTGGACGTCCCGGAGGCGCTGAAGATCGCGGGACGGTTCCTCCCCCCGACCCAGACGAGCGGGCGGGCGAGCGCCCCGCACTCCCACTGGTGGTATCGGGCGGTCGGGACGGTTACGAAGAAGTTTCGTGATGTGAACTTGAAGATGCTGGTCGAACTCAGGTCAACCGGAGGCCAGACGGTTGTCTACCCCAGCATCCACCCGAGCGGCGAGCAGTACGTCTGGCATGAGACCCCCGACGTAGAGGTGATCAACGCCGCCGATCTCAAACGCAGCGTCCAGGAACTCGCCACGGCGGTCCTGATCGCCCGTCACGTCCCGCCGGAGGGCGGGAGGCATGATTTCGCGCTCGCGCTGGCCGGGTTTATGCTCCGAGACGGCCGGCTCGACCCGAAAACCGTAGAGGCTATTTTGCAAGCCGCTTGGTTCTCGGCGGGCGCGGCTAGTCGGTCCGCATTACGGGACATCTCGGGCATCATCGCAGACACACCGCGCAGCCTGAAGGCGGGCAAGAGGGTCAAAGGTGGCGGCGAACTCCACAAGATGGTGCCGCATCTCCCCTCGAGGATCGGCGACTACTGGGAATGGGACAACGAGGAGCCCGAAGAGGCAGAGCAACCAAAGAAGGCGCGCTTCGAGCGCATCGACCTCGGCGAACCCATCGAGAGTGGCATGGAGCCGGCGGAAATGCTGGTCCCGGACGTCCTCTACGCCGGGAGCGTCCACGGGATCTACTCCGCTGGGGGGAAGGGGAAGACGTTCTTCGCCCTATGGCTGATGAAGCAAGTCATAGAGCAAGACAGGCCGGTGATGCTACTGGACCAGGAGAACGGCGTCCGAATCGTTTCGGAGCGGTTACGGGCCCTCGGCGTCGACGCCGAACACGCTCGACGCAACCTCTTCTACTATCCGTTCCCCTCCATGCCTCTTTCCGGCGAAGCATCGGCAGAGTTCGAGGAGATGCTAGACAAGGTCAAGCCCGCACTGGTGGTCTTCGACTCCTGGATTAACTTCCTAGCGAGCGCCGGCCTCGACGAGAACAGCTCCGTCGATATCGCGTTGTGGGCGGACCTGTACTCGCAGAAGTGTCGCCAACGAGGCATGGCGGTCCTGCTCCTGGACCACATCCCGAAAGACGGGAACACCGCGCGCGGATCGGGCAGGAAGCTCGACTACGTCGATGTCATGTGGGAGCTCACCAAGCCCCAGGACTTCGACCGTGAGACCGTCGGACGCATCGACCTGAGGCTCAAAAAAGACCGCGAAGGATGGATGCCCTCGGGCGTTGCGTTCGCGGTCGGGGGTAAGGACGGGAAGCTGGTCTTCGGCCGCACTACTTTCGACAGTTCCATGCTCGCACCGGATCGCCTGCTCCCCTCAGACCTCGCCGCGCTCGCCGCTTTGAAGTCGTTTGGATCTTCGGGAGTCCGCGACAAAGAATGGCGCGAAGAGGCCATAAAAAGAGGTCTCGCCAGGACCACGTACTACCGGGCTCGGGGGAACTTGTTGGAACAGGGCCACGCCGAGGAAGTGATGGGGAAGTACTTCCACAAAGTTCCTGCAAAAGAGGAGTCCCATTCGGTACCACCGGAGTCCCACGGGACTCATGGGACTACGGCTAATGGTGGGAAGTCCCATGAGTCCCACCACCCTAAGGGGTGGGACCATGGGACTAACCAAGCTGGGACCGAGGAAGTGTGGGAGGAACGCTTCTAATGGATGCGGTAACCACGCTCCGCACACTACGCCGCCGGGGCTACGCGGCCGCCGTCGAAGGGGGGAGGCTCAAGCTGCGCGGTCCCGCCAAGCCGCCCGAGGACCTCTACGCGGCCATCCTCAAGCACCGGGACGAGCTAGTCCGCCTGGTCGAAGAGGAGATCGTCGTCGACGAGCTGGAGGTATTCGAGATGGCCCACGCGTTCTTCGGCAAGGGCCACAGGGGCGCAGCGTGATCGCGCTCGCCCCCGGTCGGCTACCTATGGGGGAGGCGGCGCTTCCGTCGCCCTTCCCCTTTGACGCGCCGCAAACTACAGTTTGCACCCGGCCTCGAGGAGCGCAGGCGCTCCCCGCTCCCCGTCCTATGGGCGTCTCGACCGGGGCGGAGCCTTCCGTTTGTCCTGTTTGTCTACTCAGCACACCTACAAAATCGAGAATGAGAGGAGGTCTTGATGCACGACGTTGTGGCCGGGTTCGGCCTGGCCCTGGTGGTCGGGGACGCTGGCGCGGCGCTGGTGGCGCTCGTCTCGGCGGCCGCGGAGAGGATGGGAGGAGAGCGATGGACGTAGCGCGGGCGTCTGACCAGATCGACGCGCTGATAGTGAGGAGAGCCACGCAGACCGCGGCAGAGAACGAGCGAGAGGAGCTTTGGCGGGCGTCCGTTCGGAGGCACCACGACAAGCTCAGGACGGAGCGCCTGCGGGACCGGCTCGCCTACCACTCAGCAATGATCGAGTCCCACAGCAAGAATTTCGAGGAGCTCCTCCGACGCCACCGCGTAGGGTTGAGGCTCTGCGAGGAGGCTTTGGGGATAGCCGCCGGTCCGGGGAACGGGCGGGCTTGATGAACACGAACGGCGCCGCGCCGCGCTCTCGCCGAAGGTCTTCTCCGGCCACGTCGAGGCCCGCGGGGAGCTCGAGGATTTGGAGGACGAGCACGACGC
>JADDPR010000461.1 GCA_016781775.1 Rubrobacter sp.
ACACCGGCAACGAGCAGTGGAACGAGGTCGAGGTGCCCGAGGGCGAGGTCTACGCCTGGGACCCGGATTCGACGTACATCCAGGAGCCCTCTTTCTTCCAGGACCTCTCCCCCGAGGCCTCCGACCTCACGGACATCGAGGGGGCACGCGTCCTGGTCAAGGTAGGCGACTCGGTGACGACGGACCACATCTCGCCGGCCGGCGCGATCCCCTCGAACAGCCCCGCCGGGCGGTACCTCATGGAGAAGGGCGTCGACGCCCGTAACTTCAACTCCTACGGCTCCCGGCGCGGCAACCACGAGGTCATGGTGCGCGGCACCTTCGGGAACATCCGGCTGCGCAACCAGCTCGCGGGCGGCAAGGAGGGCGGCTACACCGTCCACTTCCCCGACGGCGAGGAGACCACGATCTACGACGCCGCGATGCGTTATCAGGAGGAGAACGTTCCCCTCGTCGTGCTCGCCGGCAAGGAGTACGGCACCGGCTCCAGCCGCGACTGGGCGGCCAAGGGCTCGTTCCTGCTCGGCATCAAGGTGGTAATCGCCGAGAGCTTCGAGCGCATCCACCGCTCTAACCTTATCGGCATGGGCGTCTTGCCGGTCCAGTTCGCCAACGGCGAGAACGCCGAGTCTCTCGGCCTCACCGGCAAGGAGACCTACGACGTCCTCGGCCTCGCCGACCTCGCGCCTGGCGCCACGCTCACCGTGCGGGCCACCTCCGACGACGGGGAGACGAAGGAGTTCGAGGTCCTCGCCCGCGTCGACTCGCCCGTCGAGGTCGAGTACCTGAGGAACGGCGGCATCCTGCACACCGTCCTCCGACAGCTCAAGGAGAGCGTCTAGAGCAGACCGGTAGTACAGCAGGGGATTCCCCTCTGGGCGTCGGGGCCAAGCGGCCCCGACGCCCGTTCTTTTTGACCGGCCCCTAGCCCGTCTGCCTCGTGCCTCCCCAGTTTGTCCATGGGGAGGGAACGAAGGCGGTATACGGGATTGGGCGAATAGGCCCTGCGTGCGATCTCGACGTCGAGTCTCGCGCACCTGGACACGACGCGTACCATCGGCCGAAATTCTTGAGGTTGTGGGGCGACTTGGTCACGATCGGTTGGTAGAGACCGTGCCCGAGAAAGTGCTCGTCACGCGCGAGAGACCCGAGGCCGGGCTCCGTCTCGTCGTAGAGCTACCGGCTCGGCGACGGGTGGTCCTCACCGGGCCCACGCTTACTCCTCTGTCACGGTCTCTTCCACCGGGTCTACAACACTTATGGGGAGCGCCGGGGATCTTGCGTGTTGCTTCGAAATATCCATGATGGCAGCTCAGCGAGTATCTTGCGAACTTCGCGCCGCTCGACTAGGCCCCGGTCCGCGGGTTCAAAGAGCGAAGCTTGCAGGTCTGCGGACGCCCGGGTAAGTGGAGGCTCTTCCCTTCCGCTTCTCGGGGTTGTCGGCCGGCGGGAGCGCCGCGGTTGCCGCGCTCCCGCCCTTGGGCGCCGTTGGTGTGGAAGCGGCTCTACCCTTCAGCAGGGGTCCTCACCGGAGTCGAAGAGGTTCTGGTCGTCCAGAAAATGCGAGATCGACGCGGGCCGAACAAGGTCCGACCTGCTGACAATCCCGACCAGGTGCTGCCCGCCGGAGAGCACAGGCACCCGGCGTATACGCTGGTTGAGGAAGAGGTGCAGAACCTCATCGACGTCGGTGTCCTCGGTGACGCTGATCACCTGCTTGCTCATGATGTCGGCGGCGGTAGCACCCTGTCGACCGACGATGTCCAGCTCACTCACCACGCCCAGCACGCGCCCCTCGTCATCGACCACCGGCACCCCGCTGACGTTCCTCTCGCTCAACAGGTTGGCCACTTCCCTTACCGGCATCACCGACGGAACCGTGATGACGTCCTGCGTCATGATCTCCTTGACCGCCATCTCCGCCACGACGAGACCCCCTTGTGCTTGTTTTCGACAATCCTCGCAGCCCGTGCCGGAATAACGAATCGTTAGGGTCAGCACAAGCGTTCCAACTATACAGCAAGTGTTTTCTTGCGTCGACGACAGTCCTCTGAGAGGAGCACGAAAGCCCTGGAGCGCCCCGTTGATGGTGCGAGTAGTCCGCCTCGTAGGATTCCGGTGTCGTAGGCTCCGACTTTTGCACGCTCCTGCTCGCGTTGCCTGACGACGGGCCGACGTATCGCGCGGTTCGATCGGTCCGGGCCGGTGTGGTGAACCAACGCTTCTGGTCGAGCAGACCAGTATCCTTCCCATCACTAACCTCATCACCTGCTGCTTGCTCCTGAAGGAAGGCTCCCCGGCGTGTCTCGAACGCTCGAAGAGGACCCTTGCGATAATCCTATCTTCCGCCGGCGGTAGCCAGGGCACATCCGTCAAGAACGACGGCAAACTTCTGTGGCTGGCCGATGAGGTGTCGGGTTCGTCCCCAGAATTGCGGTAGAGGCTATCCTGCATCAGCAAGAAGTCGTCGTGAGGCCCGGCTCGGCCATCACAGCACCGTATGCAAGGAGCACCCCCGTTGGGACTCGAGCCGATCGCGGACGACGCTCGTGCTCGCCCTGGCCGCCCCCGGTACGGTAGTCTGGGCCTGCTCGGGGGGTGGCTCCGGCGAGTCGGGCGCCGACCACTGCGCCGGCAGCCCGAATGCGAACGCTCCAGGGCGAGGCGGTCATACGGGCGGGAGGTTCTCCCACCGGGCGTCGGGACCATTTGGTCTGGGTCACCGGTCTTCCTTGACCGGTGACCCGAACCCGTTTACCTTCGTACCACTCTGATCTGTCTACGGGAGAGGGGACGAAGGTGGTTTCCAGGATCGGGAGGATCGGCCCTGCGCTGGTTATCTGCGCAGGGCCTCGGGCACGCCGCCGTGTCGTATGTCCCGGCCGCGAGCGGTAGAGGACCGTGCCCGGGAAAGTCCTCGTCACCCGCGAGATCCCCGAAGCAGGGCTCCGCGTCCTGAAGGAGGCCGGCTTCGACGTCACCGTCCTCTCCGAGGCGCCCCCCGCCCGCGACGGACTGCTGGAAGCGGCCCGGGGGGCGAAGGGCGTGCTCTCCACCGTGACCGAGACGGTCGACGGCGAGTTTATGGACGTCGCCGGGGGCGGTTTGAAGGTCGTCGCCAACATGGCCGTCGGCTACGACAACGTGGACGTCGGGGCGGCGCAGGAGCGGGGAGTCGTCGTTACCAACACCCCCGGCGTCCTCGACGAGACGACGGCCGACGTCGCGTTCATGCTCCTGCTCGCCGCGGCGCGGCGTCTCGGGGAGGCCGAGCGTACCCTGCGCGCGGGGAGGTGGGAGTGGTGGGGGCCGAAGCTGTTTATGGGCCCCGACGTGTGGGGCAAGAGGATCGGCATAGTGGGGCTCGGCAGGATCGGGCAGGCCGTCGCACGCCGCGCCCGGGGCTTCGGCATGGAGATCTACTACCACAACCGCTCCCGCAAGGAGGAGGCGGAGCGCGAGCTCGGGGCACGCTGGATGGAGTTGGACGAGCTCCTGGAGACCGTGGACTTCGTCTCGGTCCACACGCCACTCACCGAGGAGACCCGCCACCTTATAGGCGCCGAGGAGCTCGGGAAGATGAAGCCCCGGGCGGTCCTGGTCAACACCTCGCGTGGGCCGGTCGTGGACGAGGCGGCGCTCGCCGAGGCGCTCGAGGCGGGGAGCATCTTCGCCGCCGGGCTCGATGTGTACGAGGAGGAGCCGAAGGTCCACCCGAAGCTTCTGGAGAGGGAGAACGTGGTGCTCGCCCCGCACATCGGGAGCGGCTCCATCGAGACGCGGGACCGGATGGCGGTCCTGGCGGCGGAGAACATAAGGGCGGTGCTGAGGGGCGAGCCGCCGAAGAACCCGGTCGAGCAGTAGAGAAAAGGGAGGGTTGCGCGTGGCGAAGCGGATGGTCGTGCGGGGGGAAGAGGTCGAGATCACGGTGGAGCTGGAGGAGCGCCCGGTCGCCGACGAGATGTGGGAGAGGCTCCCGATGAAGTCCAAGGCGAGGCTCCGGGGGGGCGACGAGGTCCACTTTCCCATCCTCGTGCCGGAGGCCGTCGAGCCCTCCGACCGGTACGGCATCGAGGCCGGCGACGTGGCCTACTGGCCCGAGGGGAACTCCCTGTGCATCTTCTGCGGCCCCGCTGCGGACGACTCCCCGCGCGACGCCGAGGACTTCACGAAGGTCGGCCGGGTCGTCGAGGGCCTCGAAGGCTGCGCGAGCGTGCGCGCCAACGAGGAGCTCCGCATAGAAGCCGCGCAGTAAGCGGTCCCCGTGGCGCAACCATCTCGCGACCGCCGGGCCGAGTGGGTGCTGCGCCGCCGCTACGGCGGGGGAGCCGGGGTGGAGCACACCTCCGTCCCCTGGTGGAGGCCGGCGAGCAGAGGCTCCCGGTCGCCGTAGCGTACCTTCGGGCCGTAAAGTAGCGCAGAAGGAGGACCGGCTTGGTTTCTGAAGCACCGCAAACACCCGTGGCCGTCGTGACCGGCGCCGGACGGGGCATCGGCCACCGGGTCGCCCTCACCCTCGCCGAACGCGGCTACGCGGTCGCCGCGAACGACCTCGAATCGCCCGATGGCACCCTTGAGGAGCTTCGGGCCCTCGGCGCCCTCGCTCTCTCGCTCCCCGGCGACGTCTCGGACGAGGGGGCGGTGCGGGGGATGCTCGAGGGGGTTATGGGCGAGTTCGGGCGCGTGGATGCGCTCGTGAACAACGCCGGCGTGAGCTTTATCGCCCCGGCGGAGGAGACCGCGCTCTCGGACTGGCGGCGGGTCCTGGAGGTGAACCTCACCGGGCCGTTTCTCTTGAGCCAGGTCTTCGGCGTCGAGATGCTGCGGCGGGGGAGCGGCAGCATCGTCAACGTGAGCTCGGTGGCGGGGCTGCTCGGGATCGGGGACCGGGCCGCGTACAACGCGAGCAAGCACGGGCTTATAGGCCTCACCCGCACCCTGGCCGCCGAGTGGGGCGGCCGGGGCGTGCGCGTCAACGCCGTCTGTCCCGGGTGGGTAAAGACGGAGATGGACGAGGAGGACCAGGGGGCCGGCGGCTATGCCGACAGCGACATCGA
>JADDPR010000455.1 GCA_016781775.1 Rubrobacter sp.
CTCCGCAACGGCGAGGCCGAGGCGGCCGTCCTGCTGATGCTCGTAGCGGCGTGGGAGTATCGGGGTGCCCCTCGTGAGGGACTGCGGGACTTGGAGAACCTCGTCCGTGATACCGCCGAGAAGCTTCGCCGCAACGAGCCCACAACCGGAGGACGCACGCTCGAGGAGCTCGTCCCTGGCATGCCCCGGAAGATCGCGAAGTTCCTAGGGTGGAAGGGCGCCGACGACCGAGAGCACCGCCGACACTACGAACGCAGCGACCTCGGCAACGCCGAGAAGTTCGTGGACATGCACGGCAACCGGGTGCGCTGGTGCCCGGCTCTCAAGTCGTGGCTGTTCTACGACGGTAGGCGGTGGGCGCGGGACGAACGCGGAGAGGTGGTCAAACTCGCCCACCTGACCGCCCGTAGCAGGCTCCAGGATGCCGCGGCGGAAGAGGACCCCGCCAAGCAGAAGGAGATAGCCAAGTTCGCCATCTCCTCGCAGAACGAGGGCCGCATAAACGGGATGCTGTCTCAGGCCAAACCGTACCTCGCGGTCTGCATGGACGAGCTCGACCGGGACCCGTGGGTAATCAACTGCCTTAGCGGAAAGTTGGATCTACGGAGCAGGCAGCTACACCCCCACGAGCCCACGGACCTGATTACCAAGCTGGCGCCGGTCGAGTACGACCCGGAGGCAGATTGTCCGAGGTTCAAGAAGTACCTCAAAGAGACCCTGCTAGATGAGGCCCTGATCTCCTTCGTGAAGCGATACGCGGGGTACACGCTGACGGGTATCACCCGAGAACGGCTATTCGCCATCCTCTACGGGTTCGGCAAGAACGGCAAGACAACCCTCGTCGAGCTCCTCCAGGACGTGATGGGGGACTACGCCACGAACACGGACACCGAGACCATCCTCGCGAAGAAGTACCAGGGCGTCGGCAACGACGTGGCCGCCCTGAAAGGGGCGCGGTTCGTCTCAGCCGCCGAGGTCGAGAAGGGGCGTCGTCTCGCCGAAAGCAAGGTCAAGCAGCTCACCGGCAGCGACACGGTGACGGCCCGATTCCTCTTCGGGGAGCACTTCAACTTCCGGCCCGAGTTCAAGCTTTGGCTTTCCACCAACAACAAGCCCGTCATCCAGGGGACCGACGACGCCATATGGGACCGGATCAAGCTCATACCGTTCACCCAACGTTTCGAGGGCGGTAAGGCTGATCCCAAGCTACCCGAGAAGCTTCGCGAGGAGCTCCCTGGCGTCTTCGCCTGGTTGGTCGAGGGTTGCCTCGAGTGGCAGGAGCATGGTCTCGGGGAGC
>JADDPR010000542.1 GCA_016781775.1 Rubrobacter sp.
GAGCCCGATGACCCTCCCCGAGCTCTACCCCGAGCACGACCTCTTCGTGCAGCAGATGAAGCTCAAGAACACCCTGCGCGCATTCATGGGCGAGGACCTCATCACCCACCTCGGCCTCGACTACTACGAGTAGGACAGGCTAAGGCCTAGGACGACCGTGGAGACCCACCGCAACGGCGGGCTGCGCGGGGCGGCGTCCGCCGGGCGTTACGGCAGGCCGCTGCGGATTCTGATCGTCGTCGACTCCCTGAACGTCGGCGGCGCCGAGCGGCACGTCGTCGACCTGGCGCTGGCCCTCCACCGCGAGGGCCACGCCGTCACGGTCGCGTGCTCCGTCTTGGGCTCCCTCGCGGAACCTCTGGAGGCGGCGCGCATCCCCGTCCGTCCGCTCCTGGGGAGAATAGTGAAGCGGCGGATAAGCCTCCCCTACGCGCGGGCTATACGGGGGCTCCTGGGGAGGGAGCGCTTCGACCTCGTACACGCGCACATCTACGCGAGCGCCGCCGCCTCGGCGCTCGCGACCGTGGGGACCGGCGTTCCCCTGGTGGTCACGGAGCATACGGAGGCGCTGTGGCAGGGCAGGGGCGGGCGTCTGCTCAGCCCCTGGATGTACCGTCGGGTGGCGCACGTGATCGCGGTCTCGGACGCGATACGACGCCGCCTCGTCGAGCGCGACGGGGTGGCGCCCAACAAGATAACGCTCCTCCCGAACTCCGTCCCCCCGGCCCGCCAGACGCACGGGGACGCCCTGCCGCTCCCGGCGGAACTGGCCGAGGGGTCCCTCCTCGTGGGGGTGGTCGCCCGGCTTCAGCCCGAGAAGGGGGTGGGGAGCTTCCTGAGGGCCGCGGCGCACGTGGCGCGGGAGCTGCCGGCGGCTCGTTTCGTCGTCGTCGGCGACGGCCCGTTGCGCAAGGAGTTGTTGGGGCTGGCGGAGGAGCTTGGGGTGCACGACCGCGTCCTTTTCCTGGGTTTCCGCCCGGATGCGCAGGCGCTCCTGGGGCTGATGGACGTCGTCGCGGTCCCCTCCGTGAGCGAGGGTACCCCGCTCGTCGTCCTCGAAGCGATGGCGGCGGCGGTGCCCGTCGTCGCAAGCAGGGTGGGCGGCATACCCGGCCAGATCCAACCGGGGCGCGAGGGCATCCTGGTCCCGCCCGGCGACGCCAAAGCCCTCGGCGACGCCCTCTTGAGCCTGCTCCGCGACCCCGAGCGCGCCCGACGCATGGGCGAGGCCGGACGCCTGAGGGCGGAGACCGAGTTCAGCCACGAGAACATGGTCCGTAAGGTCGAAGGAATCTACCGCGACGCCCTCACGGGCTTGAAATCTTCCGGGTAAGAAGAAGCTTGGGCTCCTACGTCCCGCCCTGGACCCAGGCACGATCCTTCTCGTAGCCGAGGAGTATGAGCTCCTCGCCCGCGTAGCGGTCGAAGACGCGGCGCGCTTCGGGGCTGAACCGCTCCTTCCACTCTCCGACGACGCCCTTTCTGAGGAAGCTCCTCCGGTTCTCTTCGCCGCTCTTCCGACCGGCCTGCTTCTCGAAGGAGAACTCGTCCGCGATCTCGCGCGCCCTCTCGAGGTTTATCCCTTTGCCGGTGAGCTCCTTGACCATGCGGTAGAGCTCCCCCGCAGGGTCGCGGCGCAGGTCTTCGTAGCGGACGTGGACGGCGTCCTCGCGCCCGTGCCAGCGGTGGACGAAGTCCGACCAGGTGAAGCGCGGGGCGCACGGGCGCGTGAAGGACCACTCGATAAACGCCGGCAGGTTCCCGTAGACGTCCTCGTAGTCCCCGAAGGGGAGCTCCCTGCGGGCCGCCCTCACCTGCTCGTCGTTGTACTCGTGGGGGAAGAGGCACTGGTGGTACCAGGAGACCATCACGTCCCGCCCGTCGCGGCCAAAGCCCTCGGCGACGCCCTCTTGAGCCTGCTCCGCGACCCCGAGCGCGCCCGACGCATGGGCGAGGCCGGACGCCTGAGGGCGGAGACCGAGTTCAGCCACGAGAACATGGTCCGTAAGGTCGAAGGAATCTACCGCGACGCCCTCACGGGCTTGAAATCTTCCGGGTAAGAAGAAGCTTGGGCTCCTACGTCCCGCCCTGGACCCAGGCACGATCCTTCTCGTAGCCGAGGAGTATGAGCTCCTCGCCCGCGTAGCGGTCGAAGACGCGGCGCGCTTCGGGGCTGAACCGCTCCTTCCACTCTCCGACGACGCCCTTTCTGAGGAAGCTCCTCCGGTTCTCTTCGCCGCTCTTCCGACCGGCCTGCTTCTCGAAGGAGAACTCGTCCGCGATCTCGCGCGCCCTCTCGAGGTTTATCCCTTTGCCGGTGAGCTCCTTGACCATGCGGTAGAGCTCCCCCGCAGGGTCGCGGCGCAGGTCTTCGTAGCGGACGTGGACGGCGTCCTCGCGCCCGTGCCAGCGGTGGACGAAGTCCGACCAGGTGAAGCGCGGGGCGCGCGGGCGCGTGAAGGACCACTCGATAAACGCCGGCAGGTTCCCGTAGACGTCCTCGTAGTCCCCGAAGGGGAGCTCCCTGCGGGCCGCCCTCACCTGCTCGTCGTTGTACTCGTGGGGGAAGAGGCACTGGTGGTACCAGGAGACCATCACGTCGCGGCCGTCGCGCCAGGGAACGACGGCGTTCATCATCCCGAACGGGCTGAGGTAGTGGCCGTGCATGATCGAGGGCCTGAGGACGGGCAACCGGTTTCTGGGGAAAGGGACGTCCAGGGCACGCCCGAGCATCTGCCCCACCCAGGTACCGCCGGACTTCGGAAACTCGTTGACGACGTAGAGCGGGACGACGCCGGGCAGGAGATGGACCATGCCGAGCCGTATCCACTCGTTCGGTCGCCCCGACAGCCCCTTCATCGCTTCGTCCTGCAAAGCTTTCAGCAACCCCCGACCCTCCGCCTCTCGTCCTTACGCCCGGCTACCATGTCCCGCCCGCCGCGCGATGCCGGAGCTCTCCCTGCATTGCGCGGTTTGGCAGAACGATTTTTGCCGTTCATACCCCTACGAGGCCCGAAAAGCACCTCGGTCCTCCCGACGCTGCCGCGCGGTTTCGGACCTTTGCGCGGGGGCCATCCCCGAGACGGGAGCCGCGGCGCTGGGGTTAACGCGCGCGCGTTGGGGTAAGGAACGGCCCCAGATGATCACCGTTGCCATCCAGATTGCGGTCGTGGTCCTACTCACGCTCTTAAACGGTTTGTTCGCCATCTCCGAGACTGCCCTAGTCTCCTCGCGTAAGGCCCGTCTCAAGCAGCGCGCGGAGGGCGGGGATGGAGGGGCGGCCACCGCGCTGGCGCTCGCCGAAGAGCCGACCCGCTTCCTCTCCACCGTGCAGATCGGGATCTCCCTCATAGGGGTCCTCGCCGGCGCCTTCGGCGGGGCGACCATCGCCGAGCCCCTGGCGGGCGTCCTGGGCACCGTGCCGCTCCTCGCCCCCTACGCCGCGCCGATCTCGTTCGCGATCGTGGTCGCGGCCATCACCTACCTCTCCCTCATAATCGGGGAGCTTGTGCCGAAACGCCTCGCCCTGAACAACCCTGAGGCGGTCGCCTCCCGAATGGCGGGTCCCATGCGCTTTCTGTCGGTCCTCTCCGCTCCGGTCGTCTGGATTCTCGCGGTCTCGACGGAGGCGGTGGCGAGGCTGATCGGGGCGCGCCGCTCGGACGAGCCGCCGGTGACGGAAGGGGAGGTGGAGAGCCTCCTGGAGGAGGGCGCCCGGGCCGGGGTCTTCGAGGAGGCGGAGAGGGATCTCGTGGAGAGGGCCCTGAGGCTCGACGACCGCCCGGTGCGCGAGCTTATGACGCCACGGCCGAAGATGGTCTGGCTGGACGTCGAGGACCCGCCCGAGGAACACCGACGGGTCGTCGCCGAGAGCCGCCACTCATACTACCCGGTGGCGCGCGGCGACCTGGACGAGCTCTCCGGCCTCGCCTCGGCGAAGGACGCGGGCGCCCGGGCTTTGGGAGGGGAGCCACGGACCTTCTGGGGACGCTGCGACAGCCGCCGCTCGTCCCCGAGAGCGCCCCGGCGACCGCCGCCCTGACGGCGTTCAAGCGCTTCGGGTTGCCCCTCGCGATCGTGGTCGACGAGCGCGGCAACGTCGAGGGGCTCGTCACCCCGACCGACGTGCTCGAAACCCTTGTCGGCGACGTGCCCGGCGAGTACGGGGCCGGTGGGGACCCGGACATCGTGCGCCGCGCGGATGGCTCCTGGCTCGTGGACGGCCTCTTCTCCGCGGAGGAGCTGCAGGGACGCCTCGGGCTGCGGGACCTCCCCGGCGGGGAGGACGAGTACCAGACCGTCGGCGGCATGGCGATGTCCCGCCTCGGGCGCGTACCCGCAACGGGCGACCGCTTCGAGTGGGAGGGCTTCTCCTTCGAGGTCGTGGACATGGACGGGCGGCGCGTGGACAAGGTGCTGGTCTCGATGGGCAAGGACGCCGAGAGCCAGTCCTCGTAGGGGTGGCCGTCTCCGGTTTGGCCAGTGAGAGCACCTCTGTGCATCCCCTACGGCATGCGCGGATGCGCTGGGAACGCGCACGGAAAAGAAGGAGTCGACGATGACCGCTAGCGAAGGGACCTACGCCGAGAGCCGGCTGTGTTCCGTAATATCGAAGGCAAACGGGGAGGACCCCGTGGGCTCCGCGACTCCCTTCGATCGCTGCCTGATGGTCGAAGTAGAGGCACCGTGGGAGGGCGACGTCACGGATTCCAGATTCTTTCCAGAAGGGCTGCGCGAGGTCGTCGCGGACGCCCGAGACCGCGGCCTTCTGGACAAGTTCACCGCCATCATGCCGGACTCCGAATACTCCCGCGAAGGTCACACCCGCTTCCTTCACTTCAGGAGGCCGCCCGGCCCCTTCGCCAGGTACGAGAAGGACGACTTCCTCGTGCCCGACGCCGACCTCGTCTCGGCCGTCGAGGCGCTCTTCGCGGGGCCGGACGAGCTCGCGCGTTTCGAGCGGTATCGTCAGCAGACCTCGCGCGTGCGGGAGATCATGGTCTGCACCCACGGAGGCCGCGACGCCTGCTGCGGCAAGTTCGGCTTCCCGTTCTACTGCACCCTACGCCAGGAATACGCCGCCCCCGGAACCCTCCGAGTGTGGAGATCCAGCCACATCGGCGGCCACCGCTTCGCCCCCACCCTCATGGACCTCCCCGAGGGCCGCTACTGGGGACACCTCGAGCCTGAGGCGGTCGAAAACTTCGTGCTGCGCGGCGGACCGGCCTCGGACCTAACGCGCTTTTACAGGGGCTGGGCCGGGCTCGGGACGAAGTTCGAGCAGATCGCGGAGCGCGAGATCCTGGCGCGCGAGGGATGGGCGTGGACGGAACACCCGAAGACGGGCCGCGTGCTCTTGGAGGACGACGGGCGCGTCGAGGTCCGTATCGAGTACGAAGCCCCCGACGGCGCCCTCCCCGGCGCCTACGAGGCCACGGTAGAACCCACCGGCAGCGTCTCGACCCTGGAGAGCTCCGGTACCGCCCCCCTCAGCGAGGTGGAACTGTACGGGGTCACCCGCCTGAAGAGGGTCCCGTAGGGAGCAGAGGGCCAGCCGGAGCACCTGCCTCTGACCACGGACCTCACGCCTCCTGCACCACCCTCGCCTCCGCGTCACCCACGGGACCGCAGATGGAGGTGTTCCGGGAGGCGGAGATGGAGCCGAGCATCGTCGCCCGTACACATACTCGAGTGGCCCCCAGCGTAGCGAATCCTTGCGCAACCCGATCGTAGTCGGGAACGG
>JADDPR010000489.1 GCA_016781775.1 Rubrobacter sp.
TCCCTGCCTCTCGGCGGGACCAGGCCAGAACCTTCTTTGTAGGTCAGGATGCCGCGGTCTTTGTTGACCTTGTGCATCTTTCATTCTACTCAGTTGGTTCCTGTCCCTTAGAAGCTTGCTTATTATAGCCAAGCCTCCCGCTTTTTCAAGCCGCGAGCTCTGAAAAAAGTCGCCTTTTTTCCAGACACTCCCGCCTCCATTCGAGGTGTCTCGAAGGAGGACCGTAAATATAACGCTGATCTTTCTACTGTCAACCCAAAACTTCGACACCCTCATATTTCTATCGAACACCGACTCCCAAGCCCTGCCCTGTGGTTCTCCGGGGTAAGTACGCCCGCCGGAACTTTTCCCCTCCATCGCAACACTAGCGTGCGGCTGTCTACGATTAGGCCATATTCGCTGGTGCCCTTCTCACGCTCGATGGTCGTTCTCCAAGGAGTGTGTTCTATTCCCCAGGTGATGACCCTGAGTTCCTGCACAGCCTGATAACGAGGCCTCACGGCTAGAACGACTCTGGCGTTCTCGCACGTAGCGCACCGCACTAAAGGGGTGATGAAGGTGCTGACCATCGTCTCGAGCGTGCTGCTGCCGGCCACGTTCCTCCTGAGCGTCTTCGGCACCAGCTTCGAAGGCGTCCCGCTCTACCGGCGCGAGTTCTTTGAACCCGTGCTGCTGCTCGTCGCGCTGACGATGCTGGCGATCCTCCTCGTCTTCCGGCGTAGAGGTTGGATCTAGGGCAGCGTAGGCAAACGCCGGAGCTGCTTGAGGTAGTCTATCGTCCGCTCGACGCGGTACTCGTATCCGACCGGGCGTACAATGCCGGGCTATGAAAGCTCGTGGTACAAGCCTCGCTAAGGACCGCGCCGGCTCGGTGGCATGGGCGGGAGAGCTCGTGGAATCCGGAGGGTTCTGCGTCCTCGATTCGGAGACCACCGGGCTGAGGTCCCCCGTGCAGTTTGTGGAGATAGCGGTCGTTGACGCCGACGCGAGGACGCTCTTCGAGGCCACCGTAAAGCCCGACTGCCCGATAGAGTCCGGCGCCGCGCGGGTTCACGGTTACACCGCACGAAGCCTCGCCGAGTCTCCTTCCTTCCGAGAGATCTACCCCGACCTGTTGGAGGTCCTGTGTGGTAGGAGGGTCGTCGTCTACAACGCCTCCTACGATAGAAGGGTATGGGACGTAGAAGTGAGGGGCCTGGGGGCACGCGGAGCCCTCGCCGGGGTACTGCCCGCCTGGGAGTGCGCCATGAGGCGCTACGCGGCCTACGTGGGAGAGCCCTCGAAGCGAGGCGGTTACCGCAACCAGAAGCTGACCGGAGGAGACCATAGCGCCCGAGGCGACGCCCTGGCGACCCTGCGACTGATCGAGGAAATGGCCCAAGGCTAAGTAGAAGAGGCTGCCCGGACGGACGCAGGCGCACGAACCATGCGACATCGCCCGCCTACTGTGGATAGCGCCTCCTCCTGCTTTCTCCTTGCCGTCGCAAAGGAGACCTGGCACCGAGCTTCGGGTACCTGGGGGAACGGTGCGAAGGTAGGATGGTTCGGGCGGGCGAAGAAGATGGTTGCTGGTGTTTTGTCTGCGCCGGGTACCTCAATGGAGGTCGGCAAGCCCTATGGAGAGGCGCTCGAGCCTTTCGCGAGCTTCCTCGTCGTAGGCCTGCTGGTTCGCGCGAGTCTCGCGCTTTCCGTCGAAGTAGCGCCCGGTAACGCCTTCTAACTCGGTGGAAGCTGTGAGGCGCACGGTCGCTTCCATGCCCTCTCGCACGGTGCTCCTCGTGTAGCCGAAGGTCTGGCGGACCATCTTGGTATCCATGAGGCTGGCCGGGTGCAGGGCGTTGGCGGTGACATTCGAATCCTTTAGCTGCCGGGCGAGGTCGAAGGCATGCATGACCATGGCAAGCTTGCTCTGGGCGTACGCCCGCATGGGGTCGTACGCCTTCTCCAGCATCGGGTCGTCGAAGTCGATGGGGCTCTGGGCGGCCGAGGCGACGTTGACGATGCGTGCGGGCCCTTGCAGGAGGAGCGGCGAGAGCAGGCGGGCGAGCAGGAAGTGGGAGAGGTAGTTTACGGCGAAGGTCTTCTCCACGCCGTCCTCGCTCTCCTCGCGCTCGGGGAGGATCACGCCGGCGTTGTTGACCAGAACGTCCAGCTGATCGTAGCCGGAACTCACCTCTTCGGCGAGGCGGCGTACCTCCCTGAGGGAGGAGAAGTCGGCGAGGTGATAGCGTAGCTTGTCGTTGCCGGTTTCTCTGGAGATCTCGCGTACCGCGGCCTCGGCGCGCCCGGCGTCGCGTCCGTGCAGCAAGACGGTGGTACCCCTCGCCGCAAGATCCCGGGCGACCCATCTTCCGAGCCCATCGGTTGCTCCCGTGACCAGGATGTTCTGCTCTTCTATGCTCCTCATAGTCCCTATCTACCCCTCCCTGGCATCCGTCGAAGCCCCCTAACCCCCTCCACGCAGCCACGCCTTCCGTCGTAAAGGGCGTACCTCGTCGACCGGAAGAGGGACGAGTGGCCCAAGGAACGGCCATCGTACCCGCCGCGCTAGAGGGTTAGTTCCCAGTTCTCCCCGACGAGGTCTTTGCCGAAGCTGTGGTGACGCTCCTCGTTGGTGAGCTCGAAACCCTTCCCCTCGTAGATGCGTCGGGCGGAGCCGAGCACGCTGTTCGTCCACAGCACGAGCTTGCCGTAGCCGCGGGCCCTGGCAAAGCGTATGCACTCATCGACGAGGCGGACGCCGAGACCCAGGCCGCGCGCCTCAGGCTCGACGAGCAGAAGCCTCAGTTTCGCGACCTGCTCGCTCTCCTTCCCCACGAAGACGCACCCGACGTTCTTGCCGTCAATCTCGGCGATCCAGCATCGTTCTTTGGCCGGGTCGTAGCCGTCGACAAAGTCCGCGACGATCCTGGCGACGAGTGCCTCGAAACCCTCGTCCCAGCCGTACTCCCGGGCGTAGAGGACGCCTTGCCTGTGCAAGACCTAGCCCATATCTCCCGGCTCGTGGGCGCGCAGATAGCAGGGCTCGGAGTACTTGAAGCCCCGCCCGGCCTCCCCGCCCAGGACGACCTCGACCGTGCGCATGGCCTCCAGCAGGCGCCGTTGCTCCCCCTCGGGGAGGGCCTCGAGCATCTTGCCTACCTCTTCGCGGGAACGGGAGTCTAGGGAGGAGAAAGCATCCTCACCGTCGCGCGTGAGGGAGAGCGTGCGCCGGCGCCCATCGTCCTCCGAAGGGACCCTCGTTATAAGCCCCCTCCCCTCCAAGCGGTTCAGGATCCTGCTGAGATACCCCGGGTCCAGGCCCAGCTCCCGTGAGAGATCCGTGGCGGTCGGCGCAGCGCGCCTGGATACCTCCAACAGGACGCGGGCCTCGGTCAGGGTATACGGCGTGTAGAGCAGACCCTCACGCAGAACGCCGATCCTACGCGTCCAGAACCGGTTAAAGCGCCTTACCGCCTCGATGCGCGTCTCGATACCATCACCCAACGTGCGACACCTCCCTCTACTACTTGCTATAGTCCAACGAATACTTGTTTTTGTCAAATATATTGCGCTGCCGGTGGTAGGGTGCATAAAGGGGAGATAGAGTTATCGAGATGCAAGGGTTTGAGATCTTCGACGCCCACCTGCACGTGATCGACCCGCGCTTTCCGCTGGTACCGAACCGGGGTTATCTTCCCGCCCCGTTCACCGCGGAGGATTACCTGCAGCGGGCGGGGCCGCTCGGAGTGATCGGTGGCGCGGTGGTTTCGGGCTCCTTTCAAGGATTCGATACGTCTTACCTGCTCGACGCCCTAAGGGTGCTCGGTCCCGCGTTCGTGGGCGTGGCCCAGCTGTCGGTCTCGGTCGACGACGCGGAGGTGTCGAGGCTGCACGAAGCGGGCGTAAGGGCGGTGCGCTTCAACCTCGCGCGAGGCGGTTCGGAGACGCAGGAGAACCTGGAACGGTTGGCGAAGCGCGTCTACGACATCTCCGGCTGGCACGCGGAGCTTTACGTAGACTCCCGCCACCTAACGGAGCTGGAGGGGTTGCTCGCACGGCTGCCTAGGGTGAGCATAGATCATCTGGGCCTCTCGAAAGCCGGGCTCGGGACGCTGCTGAGGCTGGCGGAGCGCGGGGCGCGTGTAAAGGCGACGGGCTTCGGGAGGCTGGACTTCGACCCGAGAGCGGCGATGCGGAAACTGTGCGCCGCAAACCCCGACTCGCTTATGTTCGGGACGGACCTTCCCTCCACCCGTGCCCGCAGGCCCTTCCGGGACGAGGACATCGCTACGGCGGTGGAGGCCCTGGGCGAGGATCTGGCGAGAAAGGCCCTCCACGACAACGCGGCGGCCTTCTACCGGCCGAGGAGTGACCGAGACCGGTAAGGAGAACGCAGGGTACACGCGGTAGCCTTCGGGCCTTCGTATGACCGGTTGCGTCGGACCGCGGTGTCCCCCGGCCTTAGAGCATCGATCCTCCGGATTGGAGGATCGTATTCCCGTCGCGGGTGCCTGTTGTCGCCGCTAGTTTTGATCCCCGGGGCGATCGTCGCCCGGCGATGGCGGGGAGGTAAGGCGATGCGCGATCCCGCGTTGGCGGCTGTCCTGAGCGCGATAGTGCCCGGGGTGGGGCAGTCCTACAACGGCCGCGTCCTCGCGGGCATCCTGTGGCTGATCGTCACGCCGGGGTTGTGGATCGGTACCGGAGGCGTGCTCGGCTGGATCGCCCACGTCGTCTCGGCCTACACCGCCTACGCCTACGCCCGCGACCACCGAGCGCGCACCTAAAGCCGCCTCGGCGAGCTTCTCCGTTCCGACGATACTCGGACCCCGAGATGCGGAGGACATCCAGTATCGGCGTCCGGATGAACAGGGCGTTCGTCCGCCCGGCGGTTCGGGTGGACCCGACCGGGGTATGGAAGGCGTCGGCTTCGGAAGGCGGCACAAGCAACGAAAGGACGCAGCGATGACGCAGGAAGGCACGCAAGCGGTACAGGGGGCGCGCAGCGGTGGATGGAAACC
>JADDPR010000389.1:0-409 GCA_016781775.1 Rubrobacter sp.
CCCAATCCCTCGAGATAGCCGGTGGCCAGCGCGGCGTTGATCGAGCACACCAGCTCGGTGTCCAGCACGCGCAACCGGTGGAACGGGCAGTTGGTCAACACAACGCTGTCGCCGTCGTCACTCGGCTGGTAACCCAGACGCGTCAGCAAGTCGCGAAGCAGCTCCGGCCTGCTTCCCGGATCTGGTTGTCTTGCATCGGGTCGCTCCGCGGCCAGGTCTCGCCCGCGTCGCCTCGCCACACGCAGCGCGGCCTCGCCGAGCGGCTCGGGTGGGGCGTGCTCGCTCGCGGCCTGCACCAGGATTTCGGCCAACAGTTCGTAGCGCCGAGGCGGCACCGAAGCGCTGATCTCCGGCTGGGTGACCTGGTACCACTGGGCTGGTCGCCCGGGGCGACCGCTGGCAACTGCCT
>JADDPR010000389.1:429-1294 GCA_016781775.1 Rubrobacter sp.
AGACCAGCCTGCTCGAGTTTGTCGACGTGGAAGGCGACCAGGGTTCGCCCGAGGCCCAGGGCGTCGGCCACATCCTGGCGAGTTCGGGGTGCGTTCGCGGCTGCGAGGTAGTCGTAGATCCGGGCCCGTTGAGGCTCGGCGAGGACCCCGAGCGCGATCACCTCAGCGCGAGCGGCGTCCATGTCCTCCACGGTAGCCAACCGGGCGTCGTTCCGACAACGTCGGTTGACATACTCGGACCGGGATGCAATAAAGGAGACGATCGTTGGCGAAACCCCTCGCCGGCGAGCGTTGGAGGAGGGCGCGATGCGCTTGTTCTCGTTCCGACCCGCGTTCGAGATGCGCGGGCGGGAGTTCCACGGCCTGCGCGGGCTGGCGGGCAAGCCGCTGCACCCGCCGCTGACTGACATCCCGGTCGGGGCGTACGTCCTGGCCGCGGCGTTCGACATCGTGTCGGTGCTGACCAGCGGTGAGCTCGCGCAGGACCTATACCGCGCCGGCACATTCGCCCTGATCGGCGGCGGGATCGTGTCGATCTTGGCCGCGGTGACCGGGGCCGCGGACTGGCTCGGCTCTACGCCTCGGCATACACAGGCCTGGCGCACGGTCAACGCCCACGCCGCGGTGATGATCACGCTGACCGTCCTTGTGCTCGCGTTGATCGCGTTGCGATTGACGACCTACGCCGACGAGCCCGCGACTCCGCTCCTGGTGCTGGTTCTGTCGGTGCTGGCCGCGACGCTCACCGGGATCGGCGGGGCGATCGGCGGGTCGCTCGTCTACGACTACGGATTCAACGTGGAGACCGCCACCGATTCGCCCGTCTGGCGCGAGTCCGAGACCGACCTGCTGCCCGGCGACAAGC
>JADDPR010000576.1 GCA_016781775.1 Rubrobacter sp.
CTCGTCTACGAGATCGTCGACAACGCCGTCGACGAGGCGCTGGCCGGACACTGCGACGCGATCACGGTGACGCTGCTGGCCGACGGCGGCGTGCGGGTGAGCGACAACGGCCGCGGCATCCCGGTCGGCCTGCACCCGACCGAGCGCCGCCCGGCGGTCGAGGTCGTGCTCACGACGCTGCACGCCGGCGGCAAGTTCGACGGTGCGAGCTACGCGGTCTCCGGCGGCCTGCACGGTGTGGGCGCCGCCGTGGTCAACGCGCTGTCGAGCCGGCTCGAGGTCGAGGTCCGCCGCGACGGCCACGTCTGGACGCAGTCGTACGCCCGCGCCGTGCCGTCCGGGCTGCTGCGCGGAGCGGCCACGGACGAGACCGGGACGACGGTGACCTTCTGGGCCGACCCCGAGATCTTCGCGGAGACGACGGCGTACTCGCGCGAGACGCTGCACCGCCGGCTGCAGGAGATGGCCTTCCTCAACAAGGGCCTCTCGATCACGCTGCGCGACGAGCGCGGGGACGATGTCGAGGAGCAGGTCTTCCGCTATCCGGGCGGTCTCGAGGACTTCGTCCGCCACCTCAACGCCACCAAGACCCCTGCACACCCGAACGTCATCGGGTTCAGCGAGGAGTCGACGACGGGCATGCGCATGACCGTCGAGGTCGCCATGCAGTGGAACGACTCCTACAGCGAGTCGGTCTACACCTTCGCCAACACCATCAACACGCACGAGGGCGGCACCCACGAGGAGGGCTTCCGCTCCGCGCTGACCAAGACGTTCAACGACTGGGCGCGGTCCAAGGGCCATCTCAAGGAGAAGGAGCCCAACCTCGAGGGTTCCGACATCCGCGAAGGGCTCACCGCGATCATCAGCCTGAAGATCGCGGACCCGCAGTTCGAGGGCCAGACGAAGACCAAGCTCGGCAACTCCGAGGCGAAGTCCTTCCTGCAGAAGGCCACCGGCGAGTGGCTCAAGGACTGGTTCGACCGCAACCCGGCCGAGGGCAAGGCCATCGTCCAGAAGGCCTCGCAGGCGGCGCGCGCCCGGCTCGCCGCCCGCCAGGCCCGTGACCTCACCCGGCGCAAGGGGCTGCTCGAGTCGAGCTCGCTGCCGGGCAAGCTGGCCGACTGCCAGTCGACCGACCCGTCGATCTCCGAGCTGTACGTCGTCGAGGGCGACTCGGCCGGCGGCTCGGCCAAGGGCGGCCGTGACTCGACCTTCCAGGCGATCCTGCCGATCCGCGGGAAGATTCTCAACGTCGAGAAGGCCCGCATCGACCGGGTGCTC
>JADDPR010000417.1 GCA_016781775.1 Rubrobacter sp.
GTGTCGCGCATTACGGTTGCAAACGGCTCGACGCTCTAAACTTTTCGCATGGAGAAGAGAGCAACGTTGCGCCGGTCCATGCCCGAGAACCGTCACACGGCTGCGGGAAGCCTGCTGAAGGTCGAGAAGATCTACCACGAGCCCGACGTCGCCGCCTACGAGCGGGGGCGAGAGGTTCTGGAACGCTTTCCGGACGCCGAGCGCGTCGAGGTGGCGTCCCACTGGAACATCCCCGAGCTCCACGGCGACGAGGGTAGCGTCGGGGAGTGGAACAGGACGAAGAAGACCGTCCTCGTCCTCGGCTCGAAAAAGGGCTTGCAGGTGCGGCCGTTCTACCGCAGCTGCGACTTTATCGCCCCCTCGCAGGCGAACGGCTGCGCGATGGCGTGCTCTTACTGCTACGTGGCGCGGCGCAAGGGCTACGCCAACCCGATCACGACCTTCGTGAACATCGAAGGCATCATGGGCGCGGTGGAGCGCCACGCGGCGAAGCAGGGGATGAAGTTCGAGGGGACGCAGGCGGACCTGTCCCTGTGGGTCTACGAGCTCGGCACGAACTCCGACCTTTCGGTGGACGCCGCCGTCAGCGACAACGTCCGCGACCTCGTCGGCCTCTTCCGCGAGCTGCCGAACGCGAAGGCGACCTTCGCGACGAAGTTCGTCAACCGGGAGATGCTGGACTACGATCCTCGAGGCAAGACGCGGCTCCGGTTCTCGCTCATGCCGCCCGAGACCTCGAAGCTCGTGGACGTCAGGACGTCGCCGGTGGGGGAGCGCATCCGGGCCATGGACGACTTCGTCGAGGCGGGCTACGAGGTGAACGTGAACTTTGGGCCTGTGATCGTCAAGGACGGCTGGCAGCAGGACTACGTCGAGCTCTTCTCCCAGATTGACGACGCGCTCTCGCCCGCGGCGAAGGCGCAGCTCGCCGCCGAGACCATCTTCCTCACCCACACCCGCGAGCTGCACGAGGTGAACCTCAGGTGGCATCCGAAGGGAGAGGACCTCTTGTGGCGCCCCGACCTCCAGGAGCACAAGACGTCGCAGGCGAGCGGCGAGGAGGTGCTCCGCTACGAGCGAAAACTCAAGCGCGGCCTCGTGGCCGAGTTCGAGGACCTGCTCGCCGAACACCTGCCGTACTGCCGGGTCCGGTACGCCTTCTAGCCCCGCGCATCGACGGGCCCCTCGAACCGTGATGCTCCCGCCGTGGCGCCGGGACCGCCCTCCGGCGCCGCGACGGGACGAAGACGCGACCTCTTAGCCCTCTTCCTCTTGCTCCCTCTC
>JADDPR010000526.1 GCA_016781775.1 Rubrobacter sp.
AGTTCCTTGGGTCAAGTCATGCGGCGTGGCGTGTCTCGGCGTGGTGTCGGGCTGGGTCGTAGGCGGTGTTGGTGTGCCAGCAGGCCCAGATGACGCGGAGCCAGGCTCGGGCGACGATGCGGACGGCATGAGGGTGTCGGATGCCTCGTTGTCGGGCGGTGGCGTAGAGGTGCTTTGCCCAGGGGGAGCCGTGGCGGGCGTTGTCGGCGAAGCAGGTGAGCGCGACGCGGGCCCGGGCGTTGCTCGAGAAGCGGAACTGGACGTTGCGGCTCTTGCCGGACTGGCGCGTGACGGGCGCGACCCCGCAGGCGGCGGCAGCTTGGTCGGCGCTCTCGCAGCGATCGAGGAGCGGGCCGATCTCGGCGATGACCTGAGCGAGATTGACTTCACCGATGTGTGGGAGGGGGCTGAGGAGTTCGGCTTTGGGATGGGCCAGCAGGACGGCTCCGATGGCAGCGTCGAGTTGAGCGATCGTGCCGAGTGCCGTTTGGATGAGGGCGGTCTGAGCGCGAACAAGCTCGGCGAGGACGACGGGATCTACTCCGACGGGGGCGACGGCCGCGCCACGGAGGCGCTGGAGAAGTTCGGCTGGGGTGCGCCCGCCCCGGTAGCTGTGCCGCCGGCAGAACATGGCGAGCCGTCCTTCGCCGAGTCGGGCGGCAGACTCCGGGGTCGGGTAGTCCGCCATGAAGGCGAGGGCGATGGTGGACCCGAGGCGGGAGAAGATGGCGTTGGCGCCGGGCCAGTGGGCCTCGAGGAGGGCGTGGAGCTGATTGGTGGCCGCCGTGCGGGCCGTCACGTGGTCATCTCGCATGCGGACCAGGGCCTGGAGCTCGCGGGTGGCTGGATCGAGAGGCCGAAGCCGGCGGAGCCGATGGCCGTCGGTCCGGAGATAGTCGGCCAGCATGTAGCTGTCGGCAGGATCGGACTTGGCGCGGCCGGCACCCCATCGTGAGCGGGCGGCGTGGAAGGAGTTCGGATGCACCGGCACCACTGGGTGGCCAGCGGCGAGCAGTCTCTCGACCACGATGCCGTCCGGCCGCTCGATGGCCACGGGCAGCTCTGCCGGAGTCGCCAGCGAAGCGAGATCTTGGAGGACCTTGTCCAAGCTCATTTCGTCGTGCCCGATGGCGAAGCGAGCGCAGATAGCTCCCGCGTCGTCGATGACCGTGAGGTCATGATTCCGACTTGCCCAATCCCATCCGACGTACACGGCTTCCCCTTTGCTCTCGAAAATGCCGTCGGTGGCGAGGCCGTGCCGGAATCTCATTGTTCGGCCTTCGAGAGGCGAGTCCTTGGCGCCGGTC
>JADDPR010000213.1 GCA_016781775.1 Rubrobacter sp.
ACCGGGGTTCGAACCCGGGTTTTCGCCGTGAGAGGGCGATGTCCTAGGCCACTAGACGATGGGGCCTCGGTGGCTCCTCGGAGCCGGAAGAAAGTTTAAACGATGACCCCCCGATCGTCAAAGGGGAGCGGGCCGATCGAGCATCGGTCCGCTCCCCCTTCCGGTAGCGCGGGTTCAACTGACAGAACGCGTCCTAGCCGACGGGCTCTTTCAGCTTCTGCGCCACCCCCTCTATCCTGAGCAGGGTTCGCTCGCGGCCGAGCAGGGCGAGGGTCTCGAAGAGGCCGGCGCTCACGGTGCGGCCCGTGGCGGCGAAGCGCAAGGGGTGGATGAGGTGACGCGCCGCCTTCTCTTTCTCCTCGGCGAGGCGACGGATGGTCTTCTCGATCTCCTCGTCCGTCCAGCGCTCCTCCGGCAGGGCCTTCAGGCGCTCGACGAGCTCCGGGAAGGTCTCGCGGGCGAACTCCTTGCCGAACTGTTTGTCGAACTCGGCCTCGTCGTACTGGAGCTCGCCGCCGTAGAAGTAGCCGACGAAATCGGGGATCTCGGTGGTTCGGTTTACGCGGTCCTTGACGAGCGCCATGATCCGGACGAGGCGCGGCATGTCGCGCTGGAGCTCCTCGGGGCTCGCGGCGCCGGTCTCCACGAGCATCGGGGCGGTGATGAGGGCCAGCTCTTCGGGGCTCTGGCGCCTGAGGTAGACGGCGTTTACGGCGGTCAGCTTCTTCTCGTCGAAGACCGCCGGGTTGCCGCTTACGCGTTCGATGCGGAAGCGTTCGGCGAGCTCGTCGGGGGAGAAGATCTCCTCGTCCGCCGCGTACCCCGCCCCGAGGAGCGCGAGGTAGTTGAAGAGCGCCTCCGGCAGGTAGCCCTGCGCCGCGAAGTCCTCGACGCTCGCCGCCCCGTGGCGCTTGGAGAGCTTCTTCTTGTCCGGCCCGAGGACCTGCGGGACGTGGGCGAAGGCGGGCAGGTCGTAACTCAAGGCCCTGTAGACCAGAATCTGGCGTGGGGTGTTCGAGAGGTGGTCATCGCCGCGGATAACGTGGCTGATCTGCATCCTCGCGTCGTCGACCGCGGCGGCGAAGTTGTAGGTCGGGGTGTCGGTGGACTTCATGATCACGAAGTCCTCGATGTTCGCGTTCTCGAACGTCACCGGACCCCGGATGAGGTCCTCGACGACCGTCTGCCCCTCGGTCGGCGTCTTGAACCGCACCGTGAAGGGCTCCCCGCCCTCGGCTCGGCGCCGCGTCTCCTGCGGGTCCATGTCGCGGTACTCGCCGCCCTTGTAGATCGGCTGGCGCTTCTCGGCCCTCGCCCTCTCTCGGAACTCCGCCATCTCCTCGGTCGTGGCGAAGTCGCGGTAGGCGTCGCCGGAATCGAGGAGCTTCTTCGCCGCCTCGCGGTAGAGGTCGAAGCGCTCGGTCTGGCGGTAGGGGCCGTGGGGGCCGTCCACCTCCGGGCCCTCGTCCCAGTCCAGGCCGATCCAGCGTAAGGAGCGCTTGAGTTGCTCGACGGAGCCCTCCGTCGAGCGCTCGAGGTCCGTGTCCTCTATGCGGAGGACGAACGTGCCCGAGTTCTTGCGGGCGAAAAGCCAGTTGAAGAGCGCCGTCCTGACCCCGCCGACGTGCAAGGAGCCCGTCGGACTCGGCGCGTACCGTACCCTGATCTGCGAATTGTTCTTGTCCATGCGCTAAAGCTAGCACAAGGCCCGAACGCCGGTTAGCCCCCCGGGTGCCGTCCGTCGTGGCCGAGCGCGGCGTAAGTTGCGGATGCACTGCGGGAGGGTCTATCGTTCGTCGACTCGGAGAAGAGAGGGAGGAGAGAGATGGACCAGCCACCCCCCGCCGGCGCTACGGGCGGCGGGCCTCGACGGCACGATCCCGCACGGGGCCCGCGCATCATCGGACCGGCCGACGGTAAGGCCGTGGACCTCGGGTCTCTGGGCGTGCGGTTCATGGTGTGGGCCGAGGAGTCCGGGGGCGAGTTCTCGCTCGTCGAGCACCCGATCCCCCCGCGGACGCTCGCCGCCCCGCTCCACCGTCACGCCAACGAGGATGAGTACAGTTACGTCCTCGAAGGGCGCATGGGGGCGCTTCTCGGCGACGAGGTGGTGTACGCGGAGAAGGGGCATCTGGTCTTCAAGCCGCGCAACCAGTGGCACACGTTCTGGAACGCCGGCGACGAGGCCTGCCGGATCCTCGAGATCATCTCCCCAGGAGGGTTCGAGCACCTCTTCGATGAGGTGGCCGGAGACCCGGAGGCGATGGTCGGCGACTCGGCCGAGTCCCTGGATGCCCGGTACGGCCTCGAGGTCGACTACGACAGCGTGGCGCGCCTCTGCGAGGAGCACGGGCTCGCCTTCCCCGTCGAGGAGGGCTGAGGGCGCCCCAGAAGGCGAAGACGGAGGCCCGCGTGATCACGGCGCACCGGAAAGGAGTTAGGGGCGCCGGTGGCCAGCCGAACGCGGGCGACTGCCGTCTTTCTAGCCGGCCGATGTTCGCCGGAGCACCATCCTTATCGAGGAGGGATCGAGGGTCGCAGTGCGCATGAAGCAGGTCGTCGTAGTCGACGGGTCGCTCGGGCTGCCCAGGGGCAAGCTGGCGGCGCAGGTGGCTCACGCGGCCGTGGCCTCGTTTCTGGAGGCGGGCGAGGAGGCGAAGGAGCTCTGGCTGGCGGACGGGATGCCCAAGGTGGTCCTCGAGAGCCCGGATGCCGCGTATTTGAGGCGGTTGGAGACCGCTGCCGAAGAGCGCGGTATCCCGGCTCGCTCCGTCACCGACGCGGGCAAGACCGTGATACCGGCGGAAACCACCACGTGCCTGGGGCTCGGACCCGCCCCGGAGGAGGCGCTGGACGAATTGACGGGGGAGTTGAAGCTCCTGCGGTGAGGGAGGGCGCGGGGGACGCCCCCTCCCGACCGGTAGCTCGGACGATCGCCGAGGATCGGCTCGCCCCGTCCACCGCCGGAGCGTTTGTACCGTCGCCGAACGTCGGTTTGTGTGTCAGCCGACGATGAGAACCTCGAGCGTGCGGGGACCGTGGACGCCCTCGACGCGGTTGAGCTCGATGTCCGAGGTGGCCGACGGGCCGGAGATGAACGTTACGGCCCTTCTTTCGCCGACGACGGTATCGCGGAGTACGGCAAAGGCCTCGGGGACGAGGCCGACGACCTGCTCCTCCCTGACGACGCACAGGTGGTAATCGGGGAGCAGCGTGAGCGCCCGGCGACCCTGGGCCTCGCCCGCGTCGAGGACGATGGTCCCGGTCTGGGCTATGCCGAGGGCGCAGCCGGTGAGGACGCCGTCGCTCCGGTCGAGCTCGTCGTTCGTGAGCTGGGCGCCGGGCCCGTCGCGCAGGACTTTGACGCCATCCGGTACCCAGGCCTCCGGCAGGCCGGGAGGGACTACCAGCCCCTTCACGCCGCACGCCTCCAGGGCATCCCGTATGGCGCCGGGGAGATCGGCCTCGCTCAAGCGGCTGACCTTCGCCTTGTATTCCGCGGTGCGCTCGGCGAAGCGTTCTACAATCTCCGGGCGCGGGGTGTCGTCCGTTTTGCGGTAGCCGCGCTCTACGGGGACGTCGTCGGGGTGTTCGGCTCCGGGGACATCGCGGGTGGAGCGGCGGACCCTGCGCAGGATCTCCTCCCTCGCCGCGCTCACGACGCACCATCCCCGGAGGAGCCGTTGGAGGGGCTCCCCTTGCCGCGGGTCTTCCACCAGTCGCGGAAGGTCTGCTCGGGGACGGGCTTGAGGTCGCGGGCCTCCGTCCAGCCGGCGAGCTTGCCGGGGAGGCGGTGGATCGTACCGTTCTTCGCGAGCGGCCACTGGCCGATGTGCGCCGCCTTCTGGGCGCCCTCGTAGAGCTTCCGGTTCGAGAAGATGCGCCCCATCGCCTGCATCGCGACGTTCTCGGGGTCGAGCTTGCCCATGAGACCGCCCTCGTCCTGCTTGTGGCGGACGATCTTGCCGCGCAGGTGTATGAGGACCTGCGGGATGTTGATCTTGACGGGGCAGACCTCGTAGCAGGCCCCGCACAGGGAAGAGGCGTAGGGGAGGGAGTCCGGGCCAGACTGGCCGATTCCGACGAGTTGCGGGGTGAGGATCGCGCCTATGGGTCCCGGGTAGACGGAGTTGTAGGCGTGGCCTCCGGTCCGCTCGTAGACGGGGCAGACGTTCAGGCAGGCCGAGCAGCGGATGCAGTTGAGGGACTGCCGCCCGATCTCATCGGCCAGAACGTCCGTCCGCCCGTTGTCCAGCAGGACGAGGTGAAACTCCTCCGGCCCGTCGCCACTCCCCTGCGAAGAGCCGGTCCAGAACGAGGTGTACGGGTTCATCCGCTCGGCGGTCGAGGAGCGGGGGAGAAGCTGCATGAAGACCTCGTAATCCTGCCACGCAGGTATGACCTTCTCTATCCCCATGAGCGTGACGAGAACCGGCGGGAGCGTCGTGCACATCCGGCCGTTCCCCTCGGACTCGACGACGCAGACGGTGCCGGTCTCGGCGACGGCGAAGTTCGCCCCGCTGATGCCGACCTTCGCCGAGAGGAACTTTTTGCGGAGGTAGAGCCGTGCGGCGTTCGCGAGGTCGGGCGGCTCGTCCGAGAGGTCCTCGACGCCGAGCTCGCGCATGAACAGCTCCCGAATCTCGGAGCGGTTCTTGTGGATGGCGGGCACGAGGATGTGCGACGAGGTCTCCCCGGCGAGCTGGATGATGAGCTCCGCGAGGTCCGTCTCGTAGGCCGCTATGCCCTCGCCTTCGAGGTACTCGTTGAGCTTGGTCTCGTCCGTCGCGATGGACTTGACCTTTACTACCTCTTTGGCGTCGTGGCTCTTCGCGATGCCGCCGATGATCCGGTTTGCTTCTTCGGCGTCTCGTGCCCAGTGGACCTGGCCCCCCGCCCTCGTCACGGACTCTTCGAGCTGCACGAGGTAGTCGTCGAGGTGGCGGAGGGTACGGGACTTGAGGGCACGCCCTGCTTCGCGAAGCTCCTCCCAATCGGGCATTTCGGCGACGGCGACAGCCCTCTTGCGGCGGATGGTCTGGGTCGCTTTGCCGAGGTTGCGCCTCAGCTGGGAGTTGGCGAGGGACTCTTTCGCGGACTCCTCGAAGGTCGGGGTCCGGCCCTTGGAGAAGGCGTCGGGCGGGGCCTGCTTCTCGGGCTGGTGCCTAATTATGGTCATCGGGCTACCTCTCCTCCGTGCTCGCTAGAATCTCGGCGAGGTGTACGGTCCTGACGCCGGCCCGCTGGCGCTTGAGGCCACCGCCGATGTGCATCAGGCACGAGTTGTCGCCGGCCGTGCAGATCTCGGCCTCCGTGTCGAGAACGTGGCGGAGCTTGTCCCCGAGCATCGCCACGGACGTGTCGGCGTTCTTGACGGCGAACGTCCCCCCGAAGCCGCAGCACTCCTTCGCCTCGGGGAGCTCCACGAGGTCTATGCCCCGCACGTTCCTCAAAAGCTCCAACGGCGCGTCTCCGACCTTGAGCATCCGCAAGGAATGGCAGGTCGGGTGGTAGGTGACGCGGTGAGGATAGTACGCCCCTACGTCCGTCACGCCGGTCTTGTTGACCAGAAACTCCGAGAGCTCGAAGACCTTGTCGCCTAGCTCCTCGACCTCGTAGAGGAGCTTCTTGTCGTTCGCTAGCTCGGCGGCCATGGGGTAGAGCTCGCGGACCATGCCGACGCAGGAACCGGAGGGGGCGACGACGGCGTCGTAGTCCCCGAATACCTCGACGAAGCGGCGGACCAGCGGGATCGCCTCTCGCTGGTAACCCGTGTTGAAGTGCATCTGACCGCAGCAGGTTTGTTCCTGGGGGAACGCCACCTCGTGCCCTAGCCGCTCCAGAAGCTCCACCGTCGCCCGGCCGGTCTCGGGGAACAGGGTGTCGTTGAAACAGGTGATAAACAGGGCTACGCGCATTTTGTCCTACCGCCCGACGGGCTCTCCACGGTCTTCCTCCTCGGTCCTTATTTACCGTAGATGTTAGCCCATGGCGGGCGATGGATCGGCGGTTGGTATGGCTCAGCCCTCCCCGACTTCGGTGACGTCGCGAGTGGAGATCCAACCCTCCTGCAAGGCCTTTCTCGTCGCCTCGCCGCGGGAGGAGACGCCCATCTTCGGGTAGATGTTGGCGAGGTGGCGCTTGACCGTGGCCTCCGAGAGGTGCAAGGACCGCGAGATCTGGCGGTTGGAGAGGCCGCGGGCGACGAAGAGCAGGATCTCGAGCTCCCTGGCGGAGAGAGAGTTCGACCCCTTCTCGACCTGGCGCATGGTCTCCCTGGGGACGACCATGACGACGTTCTCGTCGTGCGGGCCCTCGGGGTTCTCGGCGGCGGTGTGGACCGCCGACAAGAGCTCGTTCATCGAGGCGCTCTTGACGAGGTAGGCGTTCGCCCCGAGCCCGAGAAGCTCGCGCACGAGGCTCGGGTCGTCGTGCATGGTGACCACCACGATCCTGGGCCTCGGCCGGAGCCGGAGCAGACCGTCCATCGCCTCCCGGGCGCCCATGACCGGCATCTCGACGTCCAGGATCACGACGTTGGGCGCGAGCTCGCGGGCGAGCTCGACGGCCTCGGCCCCGTTCTCCGCCTGGCCCACGACCTTTATGCCGTCGTCGGTCTGGAGCATCTCGCCCAGACCCTGGCGGAACATCGTGTGGTCGTCGGCGAGAAGCACCCTGATCGGCTCGGTCATCGGGCGCTCGGCCCGGAGAGCGGCACGGAGACCTCGACCCTGGTGCCCTCATTGGGGACGGAGCGGAGCCCGAAGGTCCCGCCCACGAGCGAGGCCCGCTCCTCCATCGACCTCAGCCCCCCGCCGGCATGCGTCCCGTCGGGCTCGAAGCCGCGTCCGTCGTCCTCCACCGTACCGATCACCCCTTCTCTCGTTATCTCCAAACAAACCTCCACCCGCTCGCAGTCGGAATGGTTTACGGCGTTTCGGACCGCTTCCCTGAGGACCAGGAAGATCTGGTTGCCCATGTGCGGCGGGACGAGTCCCTCATCCCCCGTTACGGTCGACCCGTAACGCACGCCCATGGGGACCGTGGTCCCTTTGAGGCCGGCGAGGGCGTTCGCCATGCCGTCCTCGACCTCCGAGCGGCGCAGCATCATCGATAGGTCCCTGGTCGACTTGAGGGAGGCCTTGGCCTCCTCCTTGGCGAGCTCCATCTTCGCCGCCGCTGCTTTGGGGTTGCGGTCCTTCAAGACCTCGTAGAGCTCCAGGTTCTGGCGCACGACGGCTATGGAGTGGGCCACGCGGTCGTGCAGCTCGCGGCTGATAATCTGGCGCTCCTCGCGCGCCCTGGCGTAGAAGGCCAGGCGACGCTCCGCCCCCTCGGCCGCGTCGCGGGCCTCGCGCTCGCGCGAGTGCGAGCGGTCGCGTTCCTCCTCGGCCTCCTTGCGCCCCGTGACGTCCTCGAAGGCCTTGACCGCCGCCACGACGTTCCCCTCCTCGTCGAAGACCGGCGCGGCGTTGGCCCTTATTGCGCGCCTCGTGCCGTCGGGGCTCACCACGCAATACTCCGTACCGGAGATGGCCTCGCCGCGCAGCGCCCGGGCGAGCGGCCAACCCTCCGGCGGGATCTCCTCGCCGTCGGGGTAAGAGCGCGAATGCCGGGCGCACTCCTCGACCGAGCCGATCTCCCTGCCGTAGATGCGCCTCCCGCCGTCGTTGGCGAGAACGAAGTGCCCGGAGGCGTCGGCGATAAACACGCCCCCTGGCATCTGCTGCATGATCATCTCCAGCCGCGCCCGCTCCCTCTCGGCCGCGCGTCTGAGCCCCTCGCGCTCCTCCTCCGACCGGCGGTGGTCCTCGACGTCGAACACGGTGCCGACCCACTCGCGCGTCTCTCCCGCCTCGCCGACGATCGGCACGCCGCGCAGGACGATGCGGCGGTACTCGCCGTCGCGACGCCTGAGCCGATACTCCTCCTCCATCGTCTCGGGCTCCGACGCCGCCATCTCCTCCCACAGCGAGTCGGGTGGGCGGTCCTCGGGGTGCAGGGCATGCAGCCAGCCGAAGCCCTGGTACTCAGGGTAGGTCTGCCCGGTGAACTCCTCCCAGGCGGGGATCTCTTCTACGACCGCCCCGTTTCTGTCGGCGGTCCACACGATGGAGGGGGTCGCCTCCGCCAGCGAGCGGTAGCGCTCCTCGCTCTCCCTCAGGGCCTCGAGTGCGGCCCGCTGCTCGTGGACGTCCGTCGCCGCCCCGAACCACCGCACGATGCGGCCCTCGTCGTCGTACACCGGCCGTGACCGGAGGAGAAACCAGCGGTACGCCCCGTCACGGCCGCGGATGCGGTGCTCCAGCCACAGGGGCTCGCCGCTGTCGATGGAGTCGAGAAAGGCCCGTAGCGAGGCTTCGCGGTCGTCGGGGTGGACGGCGTAGAGCCAGTCGTACGCCTCGTCTTCTACGAGGCTCTGGCCTGTGTACTCGAACCAGCGCTGGTTATACCAGCCCGTGGCGCCGGAGGGGTCGTTGCTCCAAAGGAGATCGGGGACGAGATCCGATATGGCGCGGAAGCGCTCTTCGGACTGGCGCAGCGCCTCCTCCGCCCGCTTGGCCTCGGTGATGTCTACGACAAACTCCGCGCCCTCCCCTCCGTCGAGTCGGGTCGCGGCGAACAAGGCCCACCAGCGCGAGCCGTCCTTGCGGATGTACTCCTTCTCGTAGGGCACGGTGCGCCCGAGGGTGACGAAATCCTCGACGGCCCGCAGGGACTGCGGCATGTACTCCGGGGGGGTCATCCTGTCCCACCGCACCAGCCCGGCCTCCAGGTCCTCGCGGTCGTAGCCGCTCATCCGGAGGAACGCGTCGTTGGATTGGGTGACGCTGCCGTTGGGCTCGAAGAAGATGACGCCGACCGTCTCGATCGCTATCGCCTGCTGCAGCCGCTCCTCGCTCCGGCGCAGCGCCTCCTCCGCCTGCTCCCGCACGATGCCCTGGGCCATGGCGTCGGAGACGGACGCCATGGCTTCCAGCGTCTCCTCCGCAAGCTCCCGGCGGGCGAAGACGGCCGCGACCCCCACAAGCCGTCCCTCGGCGATCAGGGGGTAACCGGCGAAGGAGACTATCCCCTCGCGCCTGGCCCACTCGTTGTCCTGGAGGCGGAGGTCGTCCTGGACCTCGTTCGTCAGGTGCGGCCGGCGCTCCTGGGCGATGCGGCCGATCTTATGGTCGCCGAGGCCGATGCGGCCGTGGGGCCCGTCGAGGTGGGTGTACATCCCCGCGCTTGCTCGCAGATCCAGCGCCTTGTCCCCTTCGTCGAGGAGCCATATTCGGGCGAACGCCACCTCGAGGTGCTCGACCATCGACTCCGCGCAGCGCTGCAAAATAGCGCCCATGTCGCTTCCCCGGGTGAACTCCGTCCCCACGTCGGCCTGGAGTGCCCGCAAACGAGCACTCCAGGCCGACACCTCCTCGGCCCGCTTGCGCTCCTCGATGCTGTGAAAGAGCACCGAGACCCCGTCCGCGGAGGGGTAGACCCGTACGGAGATCCAGACGCCGAGTACGGGCGAGACCGTCTCGAACTCGGCGGTCTTGCCGTTCTTCAGGGCTTCTTCCGTCGCCCGGTAGCTCTTCGAGCCGAGGGCATCGGGGTACATCTCGCATATTTTTTGCCCCAGAAGCTCCCCGCGTGTCGTGCCCAGAAGCTCCTCCGCCTTGCTGGTGACGTAGACGAAGCGCCGCTCCCCGTCGAGGGTGAAGAAGGCGTCGTTGATGCTCTCCAGGATCCCGGCCGTCCGCTCGTGGGCCGCGCGCTCGCGGATGAGGGCGAGATCTCCCTCGTCCTCGGCGTGCCGGCGCTCGAGGAATTGGGAGAGATGGCTGCCCACCAGCCCGGCCGTCCGCATCAAGTCCTCGTCGGGTGGCAGGACCTCGCGGCGGAAGAGCTCGAAGACCCCGACGAAGCCCCCGTCGACGATGGGGAAGGCGAGCGCCCCGCGCAGGCCGTCTTCGGCCGCGGCATCCTTGCGCGGCATGTTGTCGTCGAAGAAGAGGTCTTCGACCCACACGGGCTCGCACCTCTCCCACGCCCTCCCCGGCAGCCCCTCGCCGCGCCGGAAGACCGTCTCCTCGCTCGCCGCCTCTAGGGCGCCCGGGGGGGAGCCCCCGGAGCGCCAGAAGCCGGCCCGGCGCAGTACGCGGGAGCCGTCGGGGTTCTCCTCGACCTTCCACAGGGCGCCGGCTTGCCAGCCGAGCCGCTCCCCGAGGACCTCGTAGATCTTCGGGGCCGCCTCGTCGAGGTCGCGCGCCTCCGCCAACACCCGGCTCAAGTCGTACTGCGCGGCGAGGCGGCGCCTCTGCTGCTGCCGTTCCCCGTCCGTGGCGGGCGTGGAGTGGTCGAACCTCTTGCTTTTGGACGTGAGGTCCGCGAAGTGTTTTCTCGCGTCCTGGGCCTCGAGGCGCGCAGACCCCTCACGCCCGCGCACCGCCGCGACCTCGCGCTTGAGATGCGAGATCTCCAGGTCGCGGGGGTCGAGGGACTCCTGCTTGGCATCGCGTGGTCCCCGGACGTCCACCTAGCCCTCCCGTATCTCGCGGATAACGACCACGCCGCGCCCGGTGCCGTCGCCGGGGAAGGGGTGGCCCTGGCCTCGAAGCGGCGGGAGCCGTTCTCCTCGCGGATAGCGGACCGCATCTCGAACGCCCCGCGCGAGGTCCGAACCTGCGGCATCTCCTCGCGCCGCACGAGCTCGCCGCCCTCGGTGGGGCACGAAGTACCCTAGCCGGGGGCTAGACTCCTTGCTCCCGACCGACCCGTGGCCGAAGCGCCGGGTGAAGACCTCGTTGCTGAACAGCACCCTACCTTCGTCGTCCACCGCCAGCACGGCGTCGACGATGCCTTCGAGGATCGCCTCCGGGCGCGACCCTTCCTCCCGCACCTTCTCGGCGATCCCCGCCGCGTGGCGCCGGGAGAGGACCCCGTGGGCGACGTCGGCGAGCTGGCAGAGGACGCCTTCCGCGTTTCCGCCTGCGCCGCGCAGCGGCACACTTGCGATGTCGAGGACGAGCTTCGAGAGAGCCTCTGTGTCTGCGGCCGACGAACCGACCACCACGAGTTGATTGCGAGGTGCTTCGGCCACCTATGCTCCTAACTTAATGCTAACCCATGGCATTGTACCGCTCGTAGCGGTGCCGGTTCGGTCGCTAACTCCGGACGCCCACAGCCGCATGGAAGAGACTCAAACGTACCGTGGCACGGAAAGGGATGCACGGATCCGTGCATCCCTTTCCGTCTAGAATCGCAAGAATATGCACGCGGGCGTCGCGGGACTCACAAGGTCGCGCCTCAGGCAAACCCCACCACAAACCGCGCCGATCGTTCCCTCCACGATTGCTCTGCGCGCGCTCCGTCCGTACGTGGTCGGAACCACTTCGGCCGAGGATGCGTCTACCCTTCGAACCCGAAGGCGTAGCAATTGGTTCCCGGCCCGGAACGACAACGGTCTCATCGCGCACCGGCAGCCTGCTTGAACGCGTCCGGTTAGCGAGCCGTGAGTGATGAGGATGAAGAAGAAGGCCGGCGTTCAGGGGTGGTAGGTGGGAAAGGAGAACGCCGGCCTGGAAACCGTGGCAGAGGGCATTCTGCCTCAATACTCCGGCTTCCAGAAGATTCTTTGGATGCATTTGTCGTGCATAATTTGGGCCACCAGATTTACCGTGTAGCGGGCAGGAGTGCGGCGAATCGTGGTTACGTTACTTCTCCTCGTGCTGCACGCCGATCGTACAGAAGATAGAGCGCATCGGTCCTGCCCACGGGCAATCGTTTCGTCCGTCGAGGTCGGTCGGGGCTGCGGGTTGGCGCTTCGGTTGGTCCGTGGGATGTTCGGTGCTGCTGGAGAGGCGGAATGTGTTGTTCGGACCGTGGCGACGGGATGGAGAAAGGCCGGCGTCGGGTAATGGTGGGAAAGGAAGACGCCGGCCTGGAAACCGTGGCAGGGAGTATTCTGCCCCTGGCGGGGGCGCATTACATGTACATTCCGGTGCATCTTCGCTGCACAACTCGGGCCATTCGTGAAGCGTCGGTCCCGGCGTAGGGGCGGGCCCGCGGGTCCGTGCATGGTAGTACCGCGACGGGGGTAGGTTGTTTTGGGTCGGGGCGGCCGTGACGCTCCCAGCGAGCTTTCAGGAGGGCTGATGACGGAGATGTACGGATCGGGACGTGGCGACTACTACGGTTCCTCCCGTGCGCGGGGCACGAGCTGGGTCAGCGTCGTGATCGGGTGGCTCTCGGCGCTCGGGGCGAGCCTTATCCTCAGCGGGATCATCGGCGGCATCATCGGCGCCTTCGCGGCGGCGGGGGCCGCAAACGGGCAGGGCGGGAACGCGACCCTGATGGGGCTCCTGATCACGCTCTTCCTCGCCTTCTTGGTCGGCGGTTACACCGCGGGCCGTCTCGCCGGCCGCGAGGGGACGAAGCATGGCCTCCTGGTGGCGCTCGTCGCCGTCGTCGTCACCCTCGTCCTCGCCCTACTCGGCGGTCTCGTCGGGGTGAGCCTCATCGGCAGCCTGCGCGGCATAACCCTCCCCGGCGTCCCCGAGAACATCGCCCAGCAAGGCCTCAACACCTCGCTGACGCTCTCCAGCGTACTCGCCCTTCTCCTGCCGTTTCTGGCGGGCGCCCTGGGCGGTTCGAGGGGGGCCGCGATCGGCGCCCGCCGACCTTGAGGGCGATGCTCCGGCCCGCGAGACTCGCTACACCTTTCGGGCCATTTACCCTGCACAATATCCGCGAGCAGCCTACCCCGCATGCTTCGCGGGTAGGATATGCGGCGTGGAAAACGGGAGATCAAAGTCAATGCCCCGGTTCGAGCCCTGGCATCATCTGGACTATCGCATGATTTGTGTGAATACATGCACAGGACGGGCGTCTGGCAGAGTGCAATTTTGACGCGCGCGGAGCACGGCACGTCGACGGGCCAGGCGCTCTCCGGGGCGGGCTGGCTGGACGTGCATTTCGAGGCTTGCCGCCCCGAGTACGAGGAGATGCTCCGCTTCGTCGGGGTGCCCCCTGGCGCTCGGGCTCTCGACGCCGGGTGCGGTAGCGGGGGATACCTGTCCCTGCTCGCCGAGATTGTCGGGCCCGCCGGGAGCGTGTATGCCCTCGACCTCGCGCCCGAGAACGTCGCCCTCGTCGAGGAGCGGCGTGTCTCCGGGGACCTGCCCGGCCTCGCGGAGGTGCGGGAGGGGACTCTTACCGGGCTTCCGTACGAGGACGACTCCTTCGACGCGCTGTGGTGCGCGAACGTGACCCAGTACTTCGGGGGGGCGGAGTTCGAGACCGTCCTGAGGGAGTTTCGGCGGGTGGTGCGCCCCGGGGGGATAGTGGCGGTCAAGGACGTGGACGTGGCGCTCGCGCGGCTCTACCCCGCCGATCCTTTCCTGTTCCCGCACCTGTGCGAGAGGAGCCTGCAGGCCGATCCCGAGGACGCCCACGCGCGGGGGTCGTTGCGCGGGCGGGAGTTGAGGCGCTGGCTGGAGGGGGCGGGGTTTCGTGAGGTGCGCCAGCGGACCGTGATGATCGAACGCTGGGCGCCCCTGCAGCCCGCGGAGCGGCGGTTCTTCGGCGACTGGCTCTCCCACCTTGCGGGGCTTGCGGAGGAGAGGGGGGTGCCCGAGGAGGACCTTGCGGCCTGGCGATCTTTGCGCGACCCGGGTTCGCCGGACCATCCCCTCGACCGCCCCGATGCCTACGCGTGCGAGGGACAGGTCGTCGCGGTCGGGCGCGTGCCTGAGGGCTCGGAGGCGGGGGCGTCTTGACCCGGGCAAGCTACGTCGTCCCGATCCGCCGCGCGGTCCCCGAGGGTCCGGGGGAGCTCTCGGAGTACCTTCGCCGGCTCTCGGGGGAGGTGGACGAGGTGATCGTGGTGGACGGCTCCGATCCCGACGTCTTCGAGGAGCATGCCGCCCTGTGGGGAGACGCCGTCCGTCACGTCCCGGTAGACCCCTCCTCCGTCACCCCGATGGGCAAGGTCGGCGGGGTCCTTACGGGGGTGCGCCTCGCGCGCAACGAGCGCGTGGTGATCGGGGACGACGACGTCTTCTACACGCCCGAAGCCCTCGCCCGCGTCGTCGACCTCTTGGGGAGGGCCCACGTCGTCCGGCCGCAGAACTACTTCGATCCCCTGCCGTGGCACGCGCTCTGGGACACGGGCCGCACCCTTCTCAACCGCCTCTGGGGTGGAGACTGGCCCGGCACCCTTGGGGTGCGCCGCTCGGCACTCCTCGCGACGGGCGGCTACGATGGTGGCGCGATGTTCGAGAACCTGGAGCTCGTCCGGACGGTGCGCGCGGCCGGGGGCGTGGAGGAGGCCCCGCTCGACCTCTTCGTCCTGCGCCGCCCGCCGGACTCCGGCCACTTCTTCTCCCAGCGCGTGCGCCAGGCCTACGACGAGTTCGCCCGGCCCCCGCGCATGGTACTGTCCCTCGCGGTGCTCCCCCTGGCGCTCGCCCTCGCCGCGCGCGGCCGGTGGAAGGGCCTCGCGGCGGGGGTAGGAGCGATCTCCCTTCTCGCGGAGTGGGGAAGGAGGCGGGCCGGGGGGCGCGAGGTCTTCCCGGCAGCGGCCTCACTTCTGGCCCCGGCCTGGGTGGCGGAGCGCGCGGTCTGCGCGTGGCTGGCGCTCGGCTCGCGGGTCTTCCGGGGGGGCATCCCTTATGGTGGCTCCGTGCTGAGGCTCGCGGCCAACAGCGAACGGGAGCTCCGAAGGCGCCACGCGGGGGCGATCGCAGCTGCGGCTCTCGAGGGGGAGATGGCGGTGCTGAGGGGGGAGGTCGATGGCGACGGCGTCTGAGAGAAACGGGGCAAGGGAGGGGGCCGCGAGGCGTCCCAACCCCTTCGACGGCGAGGCGGCCCGGGAGAACAGCTCCTACGCGGCCTTCTCGGAAGGCCGGCTGGTACGGAGCGCCTCGGGGGAGCGGGCGGGACCCGTGCAGGAGTTCGTCCACGACTCGTTCCGGTCGCTCGTCCTGAACCCGAGGTTCTCGTGCGTGGGGGCCAAGTCCGCGGTGCGAAGGGGCGGTTACCGCTTCGGTCTCTACGAGTCCATGGGCTCGCCGGGGACCACCGCCGGCCTCGCGCGGGACCTCTTCGAGTTTGTAGAGGACCAGCCGTCCCTGAAGAGCGAGTTCACGACGTTCGTGGCGAGCTTCAGGGGACCGATCACCCCCGACGAGGGACAGTTCGAGAAGCTGCTCTGGGCGCAGCTTCAAAGGCTCCACGAGGAGGACCGGCAGCACCACCCCTGGGACCCGGCCGTCAACGCGGACCCCGAGGACTCGAACTTCGCGTTCAGCTTCGCGGGGAGGGCGTTCTTCGTCGTCGGATTGCACCCGGGGGCCTCGCGCTTCGCGCGCCGCTTCGCCTGGCCCACGCTGGTCTTCAACACGCACGAGCAGTTTCAGAAGCTGCGCGAGGAGGGCCGCTTCGGGCGCCTCAGGGACGTCATACGGGCGCGAGAGCTTATCCTGCAGGGCGAGCTCAACCCCAACCTGAGCGACTTCGGCGAGTTCCCCGAGGCACGCCAATACTCCGGGCGGCCCGTGGAAGAGGACTGGCGCTGCCCCTTTCACCCCGGAGGCTCCGCCGAGGGGGAGGAGGGCTGATGCAGGGAGAGCGCGTGCGCATAGCGCCGCAGACGGGGTACGGCCTGGAGTTGAGGCGCGGGCAGATCCTGCGCGTCATCGACCCCGAGGGGGAGCAGGTCTCGGACGTGATGGCCTTTGCCGCGGGCGACAAGGCCGAGAAGCTCTCGAGCGGGCGGAGCATCGACTACAACAACACGATCTACCTCACGAGAGGCCACGTCCTCTACTCGAGCCGGAGCCGCCCGATGTTCACGATCCTGGAGGACACGGTCGGCCGACACGACTTCCTCCTAACCCCGTGCAGCCCCGAAACTTTCGAGATCCTCTACGAGGGCCACGAGGGCTACCATCCGAGCTGCCTGGAGAACCTCACCGTCAACCTCGCCCCCTTCGGCATCGTCGAAGACGACATCCCCACGACCTTCAACGTCTTCATGAACGTCGCGGTCTCCTCCGAGGGCGAGCTCGACATCGGGCCGCCGCTCTCGAAGGCGGGGGACTACGTGGACCTGCGCGCGGAGATGGACCTCGTCGTCGGCGTGACGGCCTGCTCCGCCGAGAAATCGAACAACGGCAGCTTCAAGCCGATAGAGATAGAGGTCCGCGAGGGGTGAGGCCCTTCTGGGGCCCGGCAAAAAGTCTTTCTTGCGGGGAGGGCGAGCAGAAGACCGCTCGCCCTCCCCGTCGTTTATCGGCCGTTGCCCAAAGCGTTGCCGATGGCACGTGCGGTGAGCGCGGCGGTCCCCAGGACCGTGCCGGCGAGGACGCCTTTGCGCAGTATCGGGTGCGACTGGAGCCAGTTGTAGGAGCTCCTTTCGAGCGCCCGGAAGCCGTTTCTCGCGGTGTCATGGTCCCCGATGGGGCCGAAGAGGTTGTCGGGGTCGTTCTCCGACATCGGCTCGTCCGTCATCTGGGGGCTGAAGCCCGCGCGGGTGGAGAGGACGGCGTCGAGGAGGCGCGGGGAGAGGCGTTGGTTCAGGATCAGGGCCGCTGCAGCGCCGCCTGCGACGAGGTCGCGCTCGGGGTTCTCGGCGGCGTAGAGGATCACGTCCGCCACCGTCTCGGGCTCGTAGATCGGAGGTATGCCGACCGGCTTCACCCCTATCTTGGAGCGGCCCTTGTCGAAGAAGGGCGTGTTGATGGTGCCCGGCATAACCTGGGTGACGGAGATCGGCCACCCCTCGTGCTTGAGCTCGACGCGCATCGCCTCCACGAAGCCGTCGATGCCGTGCTTGGCGGCGCCGTAGGCGCTGTGGAACGGGAACGCGCGCTTGGCCTCGACCGAGGAGACGTGGATGAGCGCCCCGCGCCCCTCGCGCTTTATGTGCGGGAGCGCGGCCATCGCCCCGTAGACCTGCCCCATAAGGGTCACATCCACGACCCGCTTGAACTCCTCGGGGGTGGTCTGCTCGAAGGTGGCGAAGACGGCGGTAGCGGCGAGATGGACCCAGGTGTCGAGCCTCCCGTACTCCTCGAACGCCCGGTCTGCGACGGCCTTGACCTGCTCGAAGTCCGAGGTATCGGCGACCACATAGGTAGCCTCGCCGCCGTTGCTCCTGATCTCCTCGACAAGAGACCTCAGGCCTTCCTCGCCCCTGGCCGAGACCACGACCTTCGCCCCCCTCTCGGCGAACTTGAGGGCGGTGGCCCGCCCGATCCCGCTGGAGGCGCCCATGAGCGCCACGACCTGCTGATTTATCGGTTTGAGCTTCGTCATCGCGATGTTCCTTCCCTGTCGTGAATCTTTCAGCGACGCCCGTTTCCCCGGTCCGTCAGCCCTTCGCGCTCTTCAAGGAGCGGAGGCCGAGGCTCAGGGCGATGGCGTCCTCCACGATCCCACCGGCCGGGTTCGGCAGCCCGAACCTCTGCTGCGTCCCGGTCCTCAGGTAGTACGAGGCGTACGACGTGGCGAGGGACGAGAGCGCCCCCAACGCGCCGCCGGTCGCGCCCTCTCTTTTGTCCGCCGCATACAGGGCGGCCCCCACGAGGGCGCCGGTGGCGAGGCGCCCGGCGAGGCCGGGGAGCGAGATCCTGTCGGGGGAGAACGGGAGCTTGTCCGCCGACATCTCCCCGACCGCGAGCACGGTGAGGATGCGTGCCACCCGGGGCGAAGCCAGGAAGCCGTAAGGGGTCCCCGCGATGCCCCGGATCTCGCCGCGCGAGGCGGCCCGGCTCAGGAGGGCGGGCGGCGTCATCGAGCGGATGCCCGCCACCGCGCCGAGGCCGATGGCGCCCAGCAGGGCGTCTCCTCCATTGTGGATCTTCGGGCTCATCGGGTCTTCGTGAGGGCGGCGGCCATGATCTCGTTCGCCCCGACGATAACGTGGGGGAGCCAGTAGCGCCTCCCGTTGTTGGCGAACCCGAAAATCCATGGCGAGGCCGCGACCATCGCGCCGCTCAGGGCGTCGAGCGTGAGGTGGGTGCGCATCGGGATCACCTTCACGAGCCCGAGCTCGTAGTCCGTCATCAGGCTCTGGGCGGTGGCGATGCCCCCCGCGAGCCCGAGGACCTTGCCCGCGGTCGTGCCGGTCAGGCCCAGAAGACGCGGGGCCGCGACGAGGGCACCCCCCGTTACGTAGTCGAGCACCGCGTGCGCCTGCGTCGGGATCACTCGTGTCGTCGTCGTCATCTCTTTCTCCTTCTCTTCCGTTGCTAGCTTCCGTGCTTGCCGAACTCGTAGTCGAAGCGGTTCGCCCAATCGAACCTGCCGAGGGCGAAGAAGACGCCCATGAGGAGGTGCTGCGAGAACGTCCGCGCCACCCCGTACTTCCGGTAGCGCCGGTCGGAGACGTAGACCGTATCGCCCACGATGCCGAAGGCTCGCCCCCGCGAGAGCCTTCGGACGAGCTCTATGTCGTCGAACTTGAGCCCGGGGTCGAAGCCCCGGCTCCCCCTGAAAACCTCGCCCCGGACCACGATACAATGCCCCGCCCCCGAAGGGAGCGCGTACTGGCTCACCAGAAACAGCGCGTTGAAGAACGCGTGCAGGGCCCGGATCGTCGGCGTCGACCCGTCTTGGGGGACGTAACGAGGGCAGGCCACGTCGAGCCCGCGCCCCTCGAACTCCCGGAGCAGGTCCTCCAGGAAGCCCCCCTTCAGCCGGACGTCGGCGTCCAGAAAGACTACGACCTCCCCGGAGGAGGCAAACCCTCCGAGGTTCCGCCCCTCGGCGACCGGCGGGCGTCCCTCCAGCAGCGTCACGAAAGGAAACTTTCCTGCGACGGAGACCGTCCCGTCCCGCGAGCCGGCGTCGACCACGAAGACCTCATCGGCCGGGCGCGTCTGGGCGGCGAGGTCCGAGAGCAGGCCGCCGAGGTGCGCCTGCTCGTTCAGGGCGGGGATGACCACGCTTAGCCTCGTTGTCATGCGCACGCTCCTCTCATGCCCTGGGGTCGACGACGCGACGCTCGTTCTCGGGGAGACGGGCCGTGAGGTACACGACGAAGGCGCCGAGGGAGGTCAGAAGGTGCAGGATGTCGTCTGCCCCGTTGAGTGGCAGGAGCCCGCCGAGGGTGGAGACGTCCCGCGTCAAGACCCCCAGAAGGAACAGCGCCATATAGGCGACCCCGAGTGCCAGCGCGTAGGAGCGCGAGCCCGAGAAGCTCCGGTAGACCGCGAGCCCGACGACCCCTATCAGTGCGTGCGTGACGCTATGGAACCAGTTGACGGCGAACACGCCCAACTGCAACCCGTCGAAGGGGCCCAGGACACCGGGCGGGAGGCCCCCGAGTAGGAGAAGAGGAATGAACCCCGCAAGCCCCACCAAGAGGTATGCCGCGCCGAAGACCTGCGCGAAGCGTTGGACCAGGCTCAAGAACTCTCCTCTCGTGACGTTCGTAGCTGCCAGGACCTTCCCGCGGTAGTTCGGGAGAAGGTCCCCGGCGAGAGCCATGCCGCTAGAATCCCCCGCGAGGGCGCTTCCGAAACTTACGCGTCCGGAGCGTCGCGCTTCGTTCAGATTCGCGACGGGCTCCTAGTCCTTTGGCATACTTTCGTTGCACGGTGGAGTTCCTGGGCG
>JADDPR010000090.1 GCA_016781775.1 Rubrobacter sp.
AGGTTCGTGGACGAGGACCTGTTCCGGACGAACCTCGCGCGGGCGACCGTGGTGACGCTCTACCTCCTGCCCCGGCTCAACCTGAAGCTCAGGCCGCGGCTGCTTGGGGAGCTCCGGCCCGGGGCCAGGGTCGTCTCCCACAACTTCGGAATGGGCGACTGGGACCCCGACCGCACGCTGGAGACCCGAGACCTCTTCGGGGCCGGAGAGGCACCCCGTGCGGACTATCGAGTCTTTCTCTGGACCGTCCCGGCCGACGCGGGCGGGACCTGGCGCCTCACGGGCCCGGACGGAGAGGAGTTCGGGCTGGAGATCGTGCGGCGCTTCCAGAAGGTACACGGGGCACTCCTCTTCGACGGCGGACGTGTCCCGCTACGAAAGGCGAAGCTCAAAGGAGACGCCTTGAGCTTCGCGGTGCGTGGCGTGCCGGGGCTCAAGCCAAAAGCGCGCTTCGAGGGCCGGGTGGACGGCGAGAAGATGAGTGGCTCCTTCGACGCGGGGTGGGGATCTTCGAAGACCCAACGTAACTGGACGGCCGAGCGTTTCGCCCGGCAGGAGAGATAGAGACCCGGGCCATCCTACCTGCCGGCGTAGTTCTTCGCTCGCTTTGCCTCAGGCCGGCCCCGGTTTCGAGCGACCGCTCGGGAGCTTCCGGCGACGTCACGGCTGTTAGCGGAGGTGTCGTCCTCCCGCGAACCGTGCTTTCGGCGCCCAGCCCTTCGCTGTTGCCCATCGCCAGAGCGGCCGATGACGGCGTTTATTGAAGAAGCTCGATCTCTCCGAGAAACGTTGCCACGCTCCCTCTCAGAGAGAAGTTGTTTCTTTCTAAGCTCCCTTCAAGGGTGGCCCCTTGAGTTCGTAAGTGTCGAGGACGAACCGCCGGAAGACCGGCGTTGCGTCCGTGGATTGCGAGGGTTGCGGAGGTAGTCGGAGTGTCGAATACGGATGGGGTTCACGGGGCGCAGGATAAAGGCCGTGGAAGCGCCGCGCGGGAGACCCGGCCGTCCTTGTCGCTTCGAGCGAGAAGATCCGCAGAAAGCTCGGCCGGACCCCCGAAAGACCGGGTCTCGAAACCATCGTCTCCGACGCGTGGAACTGGCTTCTCGCGCACCCGAACGGCTACGGCGCATAATCACAGCACATCCGACCAACACGAGACGCCCGATGGGGTGGGTGAGCGGAGGCACGAAGCGGGGCTTTGCCCCTCGGCGACGTCCCGACGCGCACGGGTACCGTGCCCGGCGTCGCGGCGGCTTCACGGCGTTGCCCCCATCGTCGCTAGGGCGTGCGCGCCTCTTCCAACCGGGTGCGAATCATGACCAGGCGGCCGGCAGCGCGGGCCAGCTCCCCCGGGTCCACCCGACCGTCTCGGCCGACCCTCACGCCGAAGTACTTGCCGTCGTGCGGGTTGCGTCTCAGGTAGTAGGCGAAGCGTTCCGCCACCGCCCCGGGGTCCCTCACCGCCACCACGGTCCCTCGTGCCTCGCGCCCCCGCAGCCGGAGCGAGACCGGCCTCTCCTCACGGAAGTTCTTCCACCAGGAGAAGCGCGTGAAGGTCAAGAGCCCCTCCCTGTCCTCCGCGTAGCCGACCGGGAAGGAGTAGGTCCTGCCGCTCCTTATCCCCCGAAAGGTCAGCACCATCATCGAGGAGCTGACCGGCCGGTGCCACGCCGAACGCAACCACGCCCTCATCAGGCGGTTGCCCGCCGGCAGGAGGAGCGCCCTCCACACTCGCGTGGATTGCCAGTCCGTCGCCACGACCTCCCGTGTCGAGTACGGCGCGACCAAGCTCGGACCGTGGTCGCCGGTCCCTCGAGTGTAGTTTGACCGGGTTCGACGGGGCCAAGCAAGGAAAAGATTTACGCGAGGACCGTGGTTGCAAGCGCGTCTTGCTCCCGAAGGGCCTCGGGCCCGAGCGTCGGAACCGACGGCGTGAGAACCCTCGCCTCCTCGGGGACCCCGATGCCCGCTTTGCGGTGGTGGCCACCCCGGGTGCACGGCCGCTACTCGCGTAGCGTCGGCGATCACGCCAGTAGGCGCAGGAACTCGACGAGCGGTCGAGATGCAGGGCCGTCCGGTGAGAGGGGGCTCCGGCCATCGTCCTACCCGGTTGTCGGCGCCTCCGGCCGCGGAAGGCGTATGATGCGCCCATGATCGTGGATAGCGCCATCTACGTGGACGGTCGCAGGGCCTCCGAGCCGGGCTCCTTGCAGGAGACCTACGACGCCTGCCGCAAGCAGCGCGGGTTGGCCTGGATCGGGCTCTACAAGCCCTCCCACGAAGAATTCTCCTCCGTAGCCGAGGAGTTCGGCTTGCACCCTCTGGCGGTCGAGGACGCCGTCAGCGCCCACCAGCGGCCGAAGCTGGAGCGTTACGGCAACACGCTCTTCGTCGTCTTGAGGGCCGCGCGGTACGTCGACGAGACCGAGACCGTCGAGTTCGGGGAGCTCCATGTTTTTGTGGGGGACGATTTCGTGGTGACGGTGCGCCACGGCGAGGCCCCGAACCTCGGCAAGGTGAGGCAGCGGCTGGAGACGGAGACGGAGCTCTTGCGGCGCGGTCCGGACGCGATCTTGTACGCGATCATGGACGAGGTGGTGGACGGTTACGCCCCGGTGGTCGAGGGCCTGGAGAACGACATAGACGAGATCGAGACGGAGGTCTTCTCGGGGAACGCCGGCGTCTCGCGCCGGATCTACGAGCTCTCGCGCGAGGTGATCCAGTTTCAGCGCGCGACGAAGCCTCTGGCCCCCGTTCTGGACCGGCTGAGGGCCGGGGACGCGGGGCGCGTCGTGGACGAGGAGTTGCGCAGGTACCTGCGCGACGTGCAGGACCACGTCATCCAGGTAACCGAGCAGGTAGGAGCCTTCCGCGAGTTGCTAGCGAACGTCCTGAGCGTGAACCTGACGCTGGTCGGCGTCGGCCAGAACGACGAGGTAAAGAAGATCAGCGCTTGGGCGGCGATCCTGTTCACCCCCACCCTCGTGGCCAGCATCTACGGTATGAACTTCGACTACATGCCGGAGCTGCACTGGATTCTCGGCTACCCGTTCGCTCTGACCCTGATGGTCGTGGCCTCCATCGTGCTCTACCTCGTCTTCAAGCGCCGCGGCTGGCTCTGAACCGGGTCCGTCCGGCCTGGGGATAAGACCTCTCGGACGCGTTTCGCCGGTTCTTTCTATACGCGACACAAGGGCGTCAGAGGTCGCCTCGTTCTGCTAGATGGACGCTGCGGTGCGCTCCGCCATCGAAGACGCAGCCCGACTCGCGAGCCGGATGGCATTGGGGAAGACGCCCCAAGCACGGCCCAGAAACCTTTCGAGGAAGCACTACCTCATCGCTTCGTGCTCTGCTCCCTGCCGCTTGGCACCGGGTTTGGTTCCGTCCACGCGGGTGGCGGGCGGTAGCGAGGGGAGGCAAACTAAGCGGGTAAGACGTCGGGTAGGTGAGGAGAAGATTTGCGGAAGATTGCAGGGGAGAAAGTAGTGGAGGCCGTGCGCGACCTGTGCATCGAGGCGAACACGGAGCTGCCGGAGAGCCACCTCGCGGCCATGCGCCGAGCTCTGGAGAACGAGGAGTCGCCGCACGGCCGCGAGGTGTTGGAGAGGCTCTTACAGAACGCCGAGGTCTCCAAGGAGCGGTGCGTGGCGTTCTGTCAGGACACCGGCTACGCCGTCTTCTTCGTCGAGATGGGGAGCGGCGTGCGAATCACGGGCGGTGAGATCGGCGAGCTGATAGACGAGGGTGTGAGGCGCGGCTACGACGAGGGCTACCTGAGGAAGTCCATCGTCCGCAGCCCGATCGACAGGGTCAACACCGGCGACAACACCCCGGCCATCGTCTACTACGAGCCCGTCTCCGGCGAGTCCTTCAAGCTCACCATGCTCGTCAAGGGCGCCGGCTGCGACAACATGAGCGCGCTGAAGATGCTCACACCCGCAGACGGCGTCGAGGGGATGAAGAGGTTCGTCGTCCAGACTATCGAGAAGGCCGGCCCGAACGCGAGCCCCCCGGTGACGGTGGGGGTCGGGATGGGCGGGCCGTTCGAGAAGGCGGCGATGCTCGCCAAAAAGGCCCTGACGCGCCCCTCCGGCGAGCCCAATCCGGATCCCGAAGTCGCGGGTCTCGAGCGCGAGATTCTCGACGAGATCAACGCGACCGGCATCGGACCGGCGGGCTACGGCGGCACCCAGACCGCCCTCAGCGTCCACATCGAGAGCTTCCCGACTCACATCGCCGCCTTCCCGGTCGCGGTGAACCTGGACTGCCACTCCCACCGCATCGCTTACACGGAGCTGTAGGCCATGGCCGACGAGATACGCCTCGAATCTCCGCTGACGAGGGAGGGGAACGAGTCCCTCAAGAGCGGCGACGTCGTGCTCCTCTCGGGCGTGGTGTACACGGCCCGAGACGCGGCCCACGCCCGGATGAAGGAGGCGATAGAGAACGGGGATGACCTCCCCTTCGACCCCGAGGGGCAGATCATCTACTTCACCGGTCCCGCCCCCGCACGGCCGGGTCAAGCGCTCGGCCCGGCCGGACCGACCACCGCCTCCCGGATGGACCCGTACTCGCCGCTCCTGATCGAACGTGGCCTCAAGGGCATGGTCGGCAAGGGGCTGCGCTCGCAGGAGGTGCGCGACTCCATGCAGGAGCACGGCTGCGTCTACTTCGGGGCGGTGGAAGGGACGGCGGCCCTGCTCGCGGACAGGGTCAAGGAGGCCGAGGTCGTCGCCTACGCGGACCTCGGCGCCGAGGCGATAAGACGGCTCGTGGTCGAGGACTTCCCCGTTATGGTCGTCAACGACCTGTACGGCGGCGACCTCTACCTGGAGGGCCGCGAACGCTGGCGCAGGAGAACGCGAACGGGGGGCTCGTGAGCGTAGGGGTTTTCAAAGAGGTTCGCCACTAGATGCTGCCGCTCGAAGGCATGACGGTGGTCTCGCTGGAGCAGGCGGTC
>JADDPR010000242.1:0-4949 GCA_016781775.1 Rubrobacter sp.
GATCCGGTCTGGAGAGGGCGAAGACGTCGTAGAAGACCGAGTCGTCCTGGTGGCTCCACTCGATAAGGAAGCGCTCCTCCCCGCGCTCGGCGTGACCGGGGAGCGTCCCGTAGGCGAAGCCGAACCGCTCCACTGCGTCGCCCCCCTCCTCGACGACGTAGATTATGCGGGCAGGGTTGAGCGACCAGAACCCCACGTGGCTCGCGAGTACGGCGACCGTCGTGCCGACTTCTACGGGAGCACCACCCGGGTGCAGGCTCACCCAGCCAAGGCCGAACTGCCGCCAAGAGCGCAGGGCCCCTTTGGCCCGCTCGTACGCCTCCTCCCCCTCCCCGAGCTTCACCCGGTAACGGTCCACGACGTAGCCTTTGGGGGCTTCGCCTCTTGTAGACCCGACTTCCCCGTAGGAGAACGGAAGGTTTCTCTGCGAGGAGACGAAGCGTTCGATCTCCGGCTTCGATGGCTTTTTGAGCAAGAACATACCCCGGATGTTACCGGCTTCGATCCGGAAGGCTCAGTCGAAGACCCTCTGGAGACGCCCGGAGATTCGCGCCCAGTGCGAACCGTGCCAGAAGACGCGCCCGCAGTTTCGGCAGCGCCAGAACTCCCGCTGCTCCCGGGCGACACCGGGCGGTACCCGATCGACGACGGCCTCGAGGCTGACGGTCTCCAGATCGCCGTTGCACTCCATGCAGCGGGAGGGACGCGGCTCGAGCCCGAAGCTCTCGACGACCGCGCGGAGTTGCTCCTCCACGGGGAGGTGCGGCAAAAGGAGAAGCTCCAGCCTTCCGTCCCTTACCGGCGCCCGCTCCAGGAAGCCGCGGTCACCGGTAAGTAGTACCCGTCCCTCCCTGAGAGCCTTCTCCGTCAGCGCGCGGTCGTCGATGTCGGTCCCCTGCCGGGCGTAGTACGCATCGTATCCGGCAGCGCGCAGCCACTTCGCCAGGCCCCCGAGCATCGCGTCGCAGAGAAACTTCACGGGCTACGACGTCGTCCCCGAGGAGCCGAAGCCTCCCTCTCCCCGACCGTCGGCGCTCTCCTCCAGCCCGTCGGCCTCGACGAAGAGAACCTCTGCGGCCCGCACGAGGACGAGCTGGGCGATCCTCATCCCCGGCACGACCTCGAACGCCTCCTCGCGGTCGTGGTTTATGAGGGGGACCTTCAGCTCCCCACGGTAGCCGGAGTCTATGAGCCCCGGCGCGTTGACGAGCGAGATGCCGTGGCGCACCGCGAGCCCGCTCCGGGGCAGCACGAGACCCGCGTACCCCGCGGGCACGACGATGGCCACTCCCGTTCCGACCACGGCCCTGCCGCCCGGTGGCAACGTCACCCCTTCCGCGGCGGCGAGGTCGTAGCCGGCGTCGCCGCTGTACGCTCGCGACGGTACGCGGGCGCCCGGGCGGAGCTTGCGGAAGGGGACTTTCGGGGGGAGTTCGGGTTTCATCACGGGGATGTTAGCACCCCGCAACGGGGCTCCCGGGCGAGCGTACGGCCGGGGACGGGTGGTGGTCAAGAGTGGGGGGTCAAAGTGCTATTCTTAAGGTATGAGTGAGAAGAAAGAGCGTTATCTGGTCACCTCCGCGCTGCCCTACGCCAACGGTCCGCTGCACATCGGGCACATGGCTGGGGCGTATCTGCCGGCGGACGTCTTCGTGCGGTACCTCCGGATGCGGGGGGAGGACGTGGTCTTTGTCGGCGGCACCGACGAGCACGGCGTCCCCATCACCCTGACCGCCGAACGGGAGGGCAAGTCGCCGCGCGAGGTCGTGGACCACTGGTACGCGCACATGAAGGAGACCTTCGAGCGCTTCGGTGTCTCCTTCGACAACTTCTCGCGCACCTCGACGCCCTTACACGCCGAGAATACGCAGACCTTCTACGAGAAGCTCAAGGAGGGCGGCTACGTCTCCGAGGCGGAGTCGAAGCAGATGTACAGCCCGACGGAGGGACGTTTCCTGCCCGACCGCTACGTCGAGGGGACGTGCCCCGTTTGCGGGTACAAGGAAGCCCGGGGCGACCAGTGCGACAACTGCGGCTCGTGGTACGAGGCCTTCGAGCTTCTGGAGCCGCACTCCAAGATCACGGGCGGCCCCGTGGAGGTGCGGGAGACGACGCACCTCTACCTCGACCTCCCGAAGTTCACGGATCGCCTGAAGGAGTGGGTCGGGAGCCAGGAGCACTGGCGCGACTCCGTCAGGAACTTCGTGCTCGGCATGATCGGGGGCGGCCTCGAGAGGCGTCCCATCACCAGGGACATAAAGTGGGGCGTCCCGGTTCCCGAGCCCGGTTTCGAGGACAAGCGCTTCTACGTCTGGTTCGACGCCCCGATCGGCTACGTCTCCTCCACGATGGAGTGGGCCCAGAACGTCGGCGAGCCCGACCGCTGGCGCGAGTACTGGCAGGAGGAGGACACCCGCCTCGTCCACTTTATCGGCAAGGACAACACCGTCTTCCACGCCGTGGTGTGGCCGGCGATGCTCATGGGGGTCGGCGAGGGCGGCGACGAGCCGTACGTCCTCCCCTACGACGTCGCCGCGAACGAGTTCATGAACCTGGAAGTCGTCGTGGACGGGGAGCCGCGCGCGATGCAGATGTCCACGAGCCGCAACCTCGCGGTCTGGCTGCACGAGGCCCTCGACCAGTTCCCGGCGGACCTGTTGCGCTTCTACCTCGCCTCCATCCTGCCGGAGACCGGCGACGTGGTCTTCTCGTGGCGCGAGTTCGGAAGCCGCGTGAACTCCGACCTGATCGGCACCCTGGGCAACTACGTGAACCGCACCCTCTCGTTCACCGAGAAGTACTTCGACGGCACGCTCCCCCGTCCCGACGGGCTCACCGACGAGGCTCGCGAGGCCTTCGAGGACTTCAAGGAGATGGAGGCGCGCTACGAGCGCAGGATGTACGCTCAGAGGCCGCGCGACGCCTTCGGGGAGCTTCTCGCGATGGGGCGGCGGGCGAACCGCTTCTTCGACGCCGCGGCCCCCTGGAAGAGCCGCAAGGAGGACCCGGAGGCGGCGCGCGGCGCGCTCTACGCCTGCTCGGTCCTGCTCGGTTCGATCGCCTACCATGCCACCCCCTTCGTCCCCGAGGCCATAAAGAACCTGCAAGGCTTCTTCGACGGGCCCATCGCCCGCGTCTCGGACCTCGAACCGCTCCCCGAGGCTTACGGGGTCTCCGGAGCGAAGCCCCTCTTCAGGAAGGTCGAGGACGGCGAGGTAGAGGCGGCCGAGGAGAAGCTGGCGAACGCGGCCCGGGGCTAGGCCCCCGACCCGAACGTCGTCTTCCGGCCCGCGCCCACGCGGGCCGAGAGGGCGAGGATCGCCACCCCCGCGACGGCTATGGTACCGAGGGCCGTCCGCAACCCGAAGACCTCGGCCAGCCCACCGACGATCACCGGCCCGAGCAAGAACCCGCCGTAGCCTAAAGTCGTGACCACCGAGATGGCCGCCCCCGCGCGGGCCGGGGCGAGGTCCCCCGCGACGGAGAAGGCTATCGGCACCACGGCGGAGAGGGCGGCGCCCACGAGGAGGAACCCCAGGACGACGAGGGGCGGCTCGCGCGTGGCGAGCGCCGGCGCCATCCCCACCGCCGTGAGAAATCCGGCGCCCGCCAGCGTGCGGCGGTTGCCGAGGCGGTTCACGATCCAGGCCGCGCCCAGGCGTCCCACGAGCATCGCGGCGTGGAAGACGGCGACGCCCGAGGCGCCGAGGAGCGCGGGGAGCGCGAGCCCGTCGCGCAGGTAGATCCCGGACCAGTGCTCCATCTCCCCCCTCGGAGAGAAGCCCCAGGGTGGCGATCGAGGCGACGAGCAGGAGCGGCAGGTTCGTGTAAAGACCAGAACGCCCGGCCCCATCCCCGTCGCGCGAGGGATCCCCCGATGCGACCGGACGAATCGCGGCCACCCCGAGTAGCGCCGCCAGAAGGGGCACGAGCACCAGTAGGTACACGTACCGGTACCCGACGCCGGCCGAGAGTAGCGCCCCCGACGAGAGGGCGCCCGCCACCCCGCCACCGCTAAAGGCCGCGTGGAAGAAGGCCATGATGCGACGCCCCGAGGCCCTCTCGAGGTCCACGGCAGCGGCGTTGATCCCCACGTCGTAGAGACCCGAGGCGCCGTAGAGGATTACGAGGGCCGCGAGGAGTGTTCCGTAGCCCTCGGCTGCGGTGAGGCCCGCTATGCCCAAGCCCATCACGCCCCCCGAGGCGAGTACGAACGGGCGGCGTCCGATCCTGTCGACCGTCCTCCCGAGCAGGGCCATGACGGCAATGGACGAGGCCGCCCCGGCGAAGAACGCGAGCCCCAGGGGGCCGGGCGAGAGGCCCAGAGCGTGGCTGAGGTCGGTCAGCAGGACGGCGAAGGAGCCCCAGAAGAGGCCGAAGAAGACGAACGCCCCCAGCGCGACGGCCAGGGGCTTGTGTATCGGAGCCGGAGCTGCGGGGCGGCTACTCGGTCTCGTAGCCCTTCTCCCGCCAGGCGGTCATGCCGCCGTCCATGTTGGCGACGTTGGTGTAGCCCATCTCCTTGAGGGCCTTCGCGGCGAGCGCGCCCCGGCCGCCCACGGCGCAGTGGACGACTATGCGGGCGTCCTTGTCCGGGAGCTCGTCCTCGGCCTTGTACTCCAGCAGGCCGCGCGGGACGAGCTTCGCCCCCTTTATGTGCCCCGCCTCCCACTCGGCCGGCTCGCGAACGTCCACCACCGTGACGTCCTCTCCGGACTCCAGCGCCCCCTGGACCGCGTCGGCGTCGGTCTGCTCCGTCTCGGCCTTCGCTTCGGCGACCATCTCCTGATAGCTTTTAGCCACGCTTCTCCTCCTTCTCGAGCCTTCTCGCCGCTATGTTAGCACCGTCCCCGTCCGGCCCCGCCGGAGAGGATCGTGGTACGAACCCACGGCGACACGCACGACGTCACACCCCGCACGGTGATCAAGGGCGGCGGCGCCGTGGTACG
>JADDPR010000242.1:5029-9789 GCA_016781775.1 Rubrobacter sp.
AGGAGCCATCCTCGCCGAAACGCATGGGGCGGGGACCTCCGATGATGCGCAGCCTCTCGCGGCGCTCGACCTCGGGGAGGAGGGCTTCGGAGACGTGCATCCTTTGGAGCTTTAAGGTGTTCTTTATGCGGACGAGGCGTGCGTTCTCGGGGGGGACGCCTTCGAGCATCTGGAGGGCGGCGGAGATCGCGAGGCGATCTGTCGGCATGACCATCGGTAATTTTACCGGGGCGGGGGTGGTAGAGGTTAGGGCGTTCATGTAGGTGGAGGCGCGGTGGATCTTCGCCTCCAGGCGCGCCGTTACGACGTCGGCCATCCCGGCGCCGTTGGCGTTGCCGCCGGCCTCTTCCGTGAGGTCGAGGTAGACCATGCGCGCGACCTTCGGGCCGTCCTTGGGGTAGGGGGTGGGGTAGCGGCCCGTGACGTTCGGGTCCGCGCCGTCGCCGGAGACGTTCTTGCCGATCTCGTCTATCACGAGGACGTCCAGCTCGTCGAAGGGGAGCCGGGCGAGCTTACGCTTGGCGTCCTCGAGGAGCGGCGCCTCGCTCCCCTCCAGGTCTTCCGCCGGGATCGCGACCACCCGGTAGGGCTCCTCGTCCGAGTTCTCCAACACCGCGAGGCCGAAGGCGACCTTGCCGGTCCCCACGGCCACCCTTGCGGCGTCGGGGATCGTCCGGTGGATGTTCCCCCAGCCGGCAGAGTGTATGGAGTGGGCGCCGCGTTGCTTGCCGAGGCCTATCGCGAGCATCTTCGTCGGGCCGCTCTCGACCGTGCCGCGGAAGGCCGTGTGCGGTTTGATCCTGTTGACAACCACGACGGCGTCGGCCCCATAAGCATTCTTGTCCATGTAAACCGCGACGCCGGAGGGGGTCTCCCCGATCCGGACCGTCTCCATCGTCGCGCGCACCGGGCAACCGACGGTCTCTTCGGAGACCCCGAGGTGGGCCAGAACCTGTGCCTGTCCCTCGGCCGTCGAGGCCCCGTGGCTGCCCATCGCCGGCACGACGAACGGCTCGGCGCCCGACTCCCTCAAGACCGCCACGAGGGCGGCCACTATGGGCCCGATCCCGGCCACCCCCCGGCTCCCCACGCCTATGGCGACCGGTCCGGCGGGGAGCTTCACGGACCGGAGCGCCTCGCGGACGCTCTGGCCTGTATCCACGAGGGCGGCGGGGGAGTCCAAATCCTGCTCGACGAGCGCAAGGTTCGGGAGCGGGACCCCCTCCAGCATCTCTTCGAGCTCCCGCCTCACCGGGTGTTCAATCTGCATAGCACCACCCCCGTAGCCTGCTCTCCCGAGGGGCAGTCTACAGTCCGGTTTTGGTCTTCGCACCGTTGCTATACTGCGGCGAGAAGGGAAGAAAGTAGCGAGAGGTGGGAGGGATCATCGCTTGAGGGTGGCGCTATTCGTTCCGTGTTACGTAGACCTGATCACCCCCGAGGTCGGGGTGAGCGTGGTGCGTCTCCTGAGGAAGCTGGGCGTCGAGGTGATCTACCCCGAGGGCCAGACCTGCTGCGGCCAGCCGGCTTTCAACTCCGGCTTCTTCGACGAGGCCCGAAGCGTCGCCCGCCACTTCCTCGACGTCTTCGAGGGGGAACGCTTCGACTACGTCGTCTGCCCGTCGGGCTCCTGCGCGACGATGGTCTCGCACTACTACCCCTTCCTCCTGGAGGAACGGCCCGCCGAACGCGAACGCGCGGAGGCGATGGGGGGACGAGTCCGGGAGCTCTCGGATTTTCTCGTGAACGTGGTCGGGGCGAACGCCGGTGACCTCGGGGCGCGCTACGAGGGGCGGGCGGTCTTCCACACGGGCTGCCACGGTCGCCGGGAGCTCGGGCTGCTCGAGGAGCCCCGGGAGCTGCTCGAAGGGGTCGAGGGGCTGGAGCTCGTGGAGTGGCCCAACGAGGAGCTCTGCTGCGGGTTTGGGGGGACGTTCTCCGTGAAGATGCCCGACGTCTCGACCGCGATGGCCGACGAGAAGATCAAGGCGCTGGAGGGGAGCGGGGCGGATACCCTGATCTCCGGCGACTCGAGCTGCCTGATGCACCTCGCCGGACGGCTCAGGCGGACGGGGCACGACACCCGCGTCCTGCACCTCGCCCAGGTTCTGGACCCCGAGAACGGAGGGGGCAAATAACATGGAGACGAAGAAGCCACCGCGCCAGCGCGACACGAGAGACCGGCGCGAGGAAGGCATCGTAAGCCCGGTAGAAGGCTTCAACGAGCGAGGCCGCAAGGCCGCCGGGGACAAGGCCCTCCACGACGCCATTCAGCTCTTCACCCACAAGTCCGTCGCGGGCCGCAACGCCGTCCTGAACGCCCTCCCCGAGGCACCGGAGCTCAGGGAGCGGGCATACGGGATAAAGCAGCGGACGATGGCGAACCTGGACCGCTACCTGGAGCAAATGGCGGACGCGGTCGAGGACCGGGGCGGGAACGTCTTCTTCGCGGACGACGGCGAGGACGTGGTCCGGTACATAGGGGAGCTGGCACGGAGGCGGGGGGCGAAGGTCATCACCAAGTCCAAGAGCATGGCGACGGAGGAGATAGAGCTCAACCACCGCCTGGAGGAGGACTACGCGGACCTCGACCTCGAGATCGTCGAGACCGATCTCGGGGAGTGGATCGCCCAGCTCGCGGGCGACACGCCGTCGCACATCGTCGGCCCGATCCTGCACATGAACCTCGAGCGGGTAACAAAGATTCTCTCCGGTGCTGCCGGGGAGAACTTGCCCCCGAACGTGCAGGCCCTTGCGGCCTTCGCCCGCAAGCGGCTGAGGCAGAAGTTTTTGACGGCCGACGTCGGGATCACCGGCGCCAACTTCGGGGTCGCCGAGACCGGCACGATAGTCACCGTTACAAACGAGGGCAACGGTCGACTCGTCACGAGCGTCCCCCCGGTCCACGTCGTGGTGATGGGGATAGAGAAGCTGATCCCGCGCTTCGAGGACCTCTCGGTCTTCACCCGGCTGCTGGCGAGGAGCGGGACGGGCCAGGAGCTGACGGTCTACACGAACTTCGTCACCGGACCCCGCGCCGAGGGGGAGCTCGACGGGGCGGAGGAGTTCCACCTGATCCTCATGGACAACGGCCGCTCGAAGCTCCTCGGCACCCCTTTCGAGGAGGCTCTCTACTGCATCCGGTGCGGCGCCTGCTTGAACGTCTGCCCGGTGTATCGCCAGACCGGCGGCCACGCCTACGGCTCGACCTACTCGGGCCCCATCGGCGCCGTCATAACCCCCCTCCTCAAGGGCACCGACGAGGCGAAGGACCTACCGCACGCCTCCAGCTTGTGCGGCGCGTGCTGGGAGGCGTGCCCCGTCGGCATCCCCCTGCACGACCTCCTCCTGAAGCTTCGCAACCATCAGGTCGAGGAGGGACTCGCGGGCAAGGGGCAGAAGGCGGCCTTCAAGGTCTTCGAGAACACCATGAAGAGCCCCGCCCTCTACAACATCTCCCGCAAGGCCGGCCGCCTCGCCCAGAAGCCGCTCCTCAAGGACGGCTCCGTAAAGCCCGTGCCCGGTCCCACGAGCGGCTGGACGGGCTCGCGCGACCTGCCGCCGCTCGCGAAGAAGTCCTTTCGCGAGCTCTGGAAGGAGGGCATCTAGGATGGCGGACCGCGCGGAGTTTTTGGCCTCCATCCGCCACCGGACCCGGACCGGCAAGTACAAGCCCACCCACGCCCCGGACGTCGCCTGGACCCCGAAGGAGAGCCCACCGGAGACACGGCTCATCGAAGACCCTTCGGCCCGCTTCATCGAGAAGCTCGAAGCCCTCAAGGGTCACGGTTTTCGGGCCGAAAGCGGCGACGAGGCCAGGGAGTACGTCGTCTCCCTGGCCCGGTCGCGGGGCGCGAAGCTCCTCGTTCGGTGGGACGACGAGGAGCTGGCCGGCTTCGACGCGCCGCTCGCGGACGCCGGGGTAGAGGTCGCCGTACCGCGAGACCCCGAGGGCCTGCGGGAGGTAGCGGGGAGGGCGGACGTCGGGCTCTCGACCGCCTCGTGGGCGATCGCCGAGACCGGCAGCCTGGTATTAGAGAGTGGGCAGGGGCGGGGGCGGAGCGTTACCTTGCTGCCGCCGACTTACGTCGCGGTGTTGAGGGCCGACAGGATCCTGGGCACGGTCCCCGAGGCGATAAGCAAGTATGCTGGCGGGAAGGTCCCAGCGAACGTTTGCTTCCATACGGGGCCGAGTCGTTCGGGGGACATCGAGATGTCGCTCGTCGTGGGGATGCACGGGCCCGGGGACGTGCACGTCGTCGTGGTGGGGTAGGAGGAGAGATGGCGAATTCTTTGCGGGAGGCGTGGGCCGAGGGACGCACCGCGTTCGGGATGTGGGTCATGATGCCCGGCTCCTTCGGCGTCGAGCTCGTCTCCGCGGCGCGCCCCGACTACGTCTGCATCGACGGGCAGCACGGGCTCGCGGACCTGGGCGTTCTGGTCTCGATGCTCGCGGCCGCGGAGGCCGCCGGCTCCACCCCCCTCGTCCGCGTACCCCGCAACGATCCCGCCGACATCGGCAAGGTCCTCGACGCGGGAGCCCGGGGCATCATCGTCCCGCTCGTCAACGACGCCTCCGAGGCCGCCCGTGCCGCCCGGGCCTGCCGCTATCCGCCCGACGGAAATCGCTCCTACGGCCCCGTCCGGGCTTCGGTCGTCCTCGGGACGGGGGACCCGGTCGAGCTCGGCCGCCAGGTAACGTGCCTCGTCATGGTCGAGACGCGCGAGGGCCTCGAGAACGTCGAGGAGATCGCCGCGAC
>JADDPR010000565.1 GCA_016781775.1 Rubrobacter sp.
CCATAGCGTAAGACTGATCTATCACTGGTGGTGCTCCCCGACATTAAAGCCGACCCCGGGCGAACTGGCGATGTCGCACCTACACGTCAGGAACGACGACGTGTTGGCCGACCCGAACATCGCCCTTCCGCTTTCTCCGCTGGCCGACCTGGTCGGATCCGAGCTCGTGGGCGAAGCAACGGCGGAACACGTCTCCGTTATGGGGTATCAGGGCTGGCACGATAACGCACTCGACAGGTGGCAGAAAGAAACCGCGCCCGCCATCGTGGGGGCTTTGGAAGAACAGGACGCGGACGGAGTAGTGCTGGCGCCGGTGTGACCGGACTGTTGCCGGAACGTGCCCGTGTTGGCACGCTGGATCGAAAAAACAGGTATCCCGACGGTCGTCGTGACCATGATGCCGGCCCTGGCGATGGCGCAGTTGGCGCCTCGCGTCGTCGGGGTCGAATTCCCGTTCGGGCATCCGTTCGGGATGCCGAACGACCGGAAGACGCAACGGCGGGTTCTGCAGACGGCGTTGACCGTTCTCGCCGGAGCAATATCATTCGGAACGCGCATCGACCTGGATATCGAATGGCCACAGCCCAGGGGCGAGGCCTTCAAGGCCGGGCGTCCGGAGGAGCCGAGCCCTATCACCAGGGAGATGCTCAGCAACCCGCGCCTGCTTCGAAGGGGGGCAACCCCGGTCGAGTAGGAACGGGCCGTTACGTGGCAGCGGCCGAGAAGCATCGCCGTTTCGGGCCGCCCGGCGCGCGTATTCCCCACAGACTGACAACCCGGAAGGGCGTCCTTGGGAGGAGCGAGGATACGGACCCGACACCGGTAATAGTGGGGAAAGGGAAAGGAGGGGGTGACGCCGAGTCCGTAACGACCTCATATGCCGCTCGGGTAACAGGAAGATAACTTAGCGGCAAAGGGAAGGTAACAACCCCCGTGTAGCCCACCAGGGGCAGCGCTAGACGCTACCGGCGGGCGCCAAAATCCGCGACGTACATCGTCGTGGTGCCGCGCTCGGGGGCGTAGCGCCCCGTGGTTACGCCGAAGCCGACCTCCCGGAAGGCGGGGTTCAGGAGGTTCTCGCGGTGGCCCGGGCTGTCCATCCAGCTCCGAACCGCCTCCCCAAGCTCTTTGCGGCCGGGCTCGCCGACGAGATCACCTGAGACCCTGTTGTTCTCGCCGTAGGTGGCGAATGGGTAGCCAGCCCGGGCGATGCGCTCGCCGGGATCGACGCCCTCGGGGGTTACGTGCTCGTAGAAGCCGCGTTCGAGCATGTCCTCGGC
>JADDPR010000152.1 GCA_016781775.1 Rubrobacter sp.
TTCTCTTTCCGAGAAGATGGAATTCTCGACCACCCGATCAAGCATGTTTGAGCGTTACAAGCTCGCCCGTCCGGAGGACCTCCATGGGGTTGTTTTTCGAGAACGGACGCTTGCGGCAACTCGCTGAATACCTCGGGGCCTCGGAGGGTAGGGAACCGCGTAGGGGAGGTGGTCGAGCGTGCCTTTCGCGGTCCTGGCGATCCTGTTGGTCTTCGCGGTCCTGGCGGTGGTGGCCGCCTACTACTACCTGACCCGCCGCTGGTGAATCCCGGGCGCGCGACCGCTCGCGACCCCGCCCGCGGGGTTATTCGCCGGCGTCCTCCATGGGGTTGTTTTTCGAGGACGCTCCCGGCTACCGGGCGGGTAGGGCAAGAGGGAGGGCCGGGGCGTTTAGGCCCCGGCCCTCCCCGAGAACGGTCGCGCTTACGTGAGAGCCGCACCTTTGCGTAGTCGCCGGGGTCGAACGGGCGGGCCTTGCGGTAGAGGTCCTCCACCGTTCCCCCGGTCACGAGATAGTCGTTTACGCCCACCTTAGAGCCGTCCGGGGCATCGGGTAGGTAGATCACCCGCACGGACGCCCCACGGCCCTCCAGGGACGTTACAAAGCGTTCTAAGGCCTGCTGTACCTCTGGCTTCACCATCACGTCGGAGTCGAAGACCACGAAGACCTCGCGCCCCTGGAGGGCGCCGTGTTCCCAGCACGGCAGCAGCTCCCCGCTACGCTGCCAGTTCCACACGCCGACCAGGGCGACGGCGCATAGCCCGTGACTGGTGAGCGCGTCACCCTTTTTGACGCCCTCAGTGATCCACAAATCCACGGACGGGTCCCCGACCTTTCCCATGTTGCGCGGGTGTACGTCCAGGATGGAGCTGGAGCCCTTCGGCGTCATGTACTTGGCGGGCTTGCCCTTCTTAGGCTTCCTGGGCTTGTCGGGACGGAGCTGGTAGTTGTTCGTCTCCCCGTCCGGCGAGAACATCGGCAGCACGAGCCCTATACGCCGCTGGCCCTTGCTGAAGACGGGCAGGAGACCTCGGAGGTATTGCGGGCAGTATAGTAGCCGCGCTCCTCCACGATCGCCTCGTCTATGCCCGATTCCTCCTCCAGCATCCGGCGGTGCGGTTCGGAGAGTGCGGCTCTCCCTTCCCGGGTGGTAATAGTCGTCGTTTTCCGGGTACTCTGTATGAGTACCAGGGAGAAAGTTACGGAAAGAGAGGACAAGGAGGTTGGGTGATGCCCATCACCAATGCGCAAGAGAAGTTCGTCCACGCGTTGAGCGTGCTCTACGACGCCGAGCA
>JADDPR010000037.1 GCA_016781775.1 Rubrobacter sp.
GTTCTGTGGGCGTGGTCGGGGGAGAACGTCGACACGGCCTTCAGCGGCTTCCTGTGGACCCTGGTTTTGGTCGGCGTCGTGGTCGGGATGCTCTGGGCTTTCGGCGCCTGGGTCGCCGGCGGCTGATGTTTGCCGAACCGTCGAGGGGCCCTACTCTCTCTCCCGTCCGCGCCCGCGGAGGGCACGCACCTTGTCCATCGAACGTGCTTACATGGTAAGGCTTATCGTACAGATTTCCTTTTTGGGTGCCGTGACCCCGTATATCCCGCTCCCACCCAGGGGGCTAGGCTGGAGATCCGGGGGGGGGGGTCACTTAACTCCCCGCGTGGAAATTTTTCGCTAACCATGGGGAGCCCCCTTTACGCGACACCCCCCGGGCTAGCCGAAAGCCGCAAGCACGGCTTCGGCTTTGGCGTCGTCCAGCGGGGGATCCACCACGTGCGGGGCGTGGCCCCACCGCCACGGAAGCATCCAGTCGGTGAGGCGCAGGCGCTCCCCGTCCGTGCTCCTCTGGAGCGTCCCGGAGCGGACGAGGGAGCGGATGGCGCGCAGGACGTTGGCCTTGTCCCCTGGAGACCCCTCGCAGGCGATCCGGCGCACCGCGACCCTGGGCAGGCCCATCCGGGGATCCTCGGCGTAGCGGACCAGGACGGCTATCACCCGGAGCTGTTTCGGCCCCGGGGAGCGGCGGCGCGAGGGGGGACGCCCGGGCTCCTCCCACAAGGCTTCGAGCGCGGCATGGGCGCGGCGCTCCTCCGCGTGTTGCGCCCGGAGGACGGCCATCGCGGCATCAGCCTCGCGCCGATGATCGCGCATCTCCTCGATCGGATCGGGCTCGCAGCGCTCCGCTTCCGCGCGGTTCATCATGGCCGCGACGCAGGTCCAGAGCTCCAGCTTGAGGCGGCGCTCGCCCGTCTCGGGGCACGTCACCCACTCCGCTTTGCCCTGTCCGACGAGGGAGTCGATCGCCCTCCTCGCGTTCGAGCGGTCCTTGCCAAGGGCGGGGCGGAGCGCGCAGAGGGGAAGCCCCTCGCTACGCGCCTGTTCGTCGGCGGACAGGAGATCCACCACCCGCCGCTGCCTCCACCCTAGCCCCCGGCTCACAACCCTAATCCCCCTGCGCGGCGCCCGCCGGGGCGGGTTCCAGGACCCCGCGTTCCCGACGCCGGGAACGGACCCAGGGGGCGCTCGCCCGACGGTCCCGATCAGCGCGAAGCGCGTCACTTTGCGGCTCGCCGGGGGCGGCTAGAGATTCGGCG
>JADDPR010000153.1 GCA_016781775.1 Rubrobacter sp.
GTGTTATGGACCTGCACCGAGGACGGCGTTCGCCTGACGCAGAAAGAGACAAGCAAAGGCGACGACGTGCAGCCCCGCCGGGGTGTCGGGCGGCCTCTCGTAGTCTTTGACCAGGCGCCGAAACCGCGATACCCATGCAAAATCGCGTTCCACGACCCACCTCCTGGGCAGGAGCACGAAGTCCCGCTTGGCCTCCGGGTGCTTGACCACCTCCAACCTCACGCCGTGGGCTCGCGCTTCCGAGGCCGCGCGCTCCCCGGTGTAGCCCTGATCCACGTACGCCAACTCCACCGATTCGCCCGTCGCCTCTTGCACGGCCTCGGCCAGCTCGCCCACCCGGGCCCGCTCCTGCTCGTCGGCGGGGCCAACGAACAAGGTCAGCAGGTGCCCCAGGGTGTCCACCGCTGCGTGCACCTTGGAGCCCTTCTCGCGCTTGTGCCCGTGTCGTAGCCGCCCCGAGGGCCGCTCTCGGGGGTGGATCGTAGGGTACGAGAGTCGAGCACGGCCGCCGTCGGCTCGGGCGCCCTGCCCTTCGAGAGGCGCAACAGCACGCGCAAATCGTGGACCATCTTCTCGAAGACGCCCGCCTTTAGCCACCTTCTCGTCTGCTGGTAGACGGCCTCCCACGGCGGCAGGTCGTGGGGCATGTAGCGCCACGGAGATCCGGTGCGCACCACCCAGCGCAGACCGTTGAGGACCTCGCGCAGATCGTGGTTGCGCTGGGGGGCGGCTTCGCGCACTAGCGCCAGGTACGGGGCGGCGAAGGCCCACTCTTCGTCGGAAACGCCGCTTGGGTAAGGCTTTCGGTTCGGCATGCCCGCATGCTACCGCTCCAGCCACCGTGAGCTCATAACACCCTCTAAGGGGGCTAAGCCCCTCCTTGGGGGGTCCGCCCCAAAACGACCGCCTCCCTCCGGCCGAGGCCCGCATTGCGCAGACGGAGCTCCCCTATTTAGGGGAGCTCCGTCTTTGGCGTGACCTCGGCTTCGCTACCTGCGGCCGAAATCGACCGTGTACAGCGGTTGCGTTCTGCCGTTCCAGTTCCCGACGCGAACCCCTATGCCGACCTCGCGGAACTTGGTGCTCAGGATGTTCGCGTTGTGACCGCTACTCCTCTTCCAGGCGGCCATCATCGCGCTGGTCGAGTAGCCCCGCCCGATGTTCTCCCCGACGGCCCACGTCCTGTTAGGAAGAGGGGTATAGCCGAACCTCTTGAGGCGTGCGGGCATCGTCTCGCCGTTTGCGGACCGATGATCGAAGTAGTCC
>JADDPR010000249.1 GCA_016781775.1 Rubrobacter sp.
GACGCCGAGGGTTCGCCACCCCGAGCAAGCCGACTGCTGGACGTGGCTGGTGGTGGCCGCCTTCGCCCAACTCGGGTTGGCGCGCACGTGCGTCGAGGACCTGCGGCTGCCGTGGGAGCGCCGCTATGATGCGGGGCGCCTTACGCCGGTTCGGGTCCATCGTGCCGTTTCGGCGCTTTTGGCGCACCTGGGCACGCCCGCGAAGCCGCCGAAACCCTGCGGTAGGTCGCCTGGGAGGCCCAAAGGCCGGCTCTCGAGCAGGGCCAAGCGCTACCCGGCCCTCAAGAGGAGCGCCTGAGCCGACGAAAACGGTGATCGCGAGGGGTTTTGCGATGGAGACAAAGTCCATCGCAAAACCCCTCATGGTTAAAACGCAAGCTAAGGCACGAGGACGTCTCGGTCGAGGGGCGCGAAAGCGCGCTCGAGCGGCTCATCGAGGAGGAAGCAGAGGGACGAACGGTATGGGTCTCGTTCGACTGGGCCGGGCAACTTGATCTGGAAACCGCATTGAAGCTGCAAGCGAGGCTTACGGAGCTCGTCGACGCGCACCGATCGGTCGTGAAGACTGCCACGATCGAAGAGGTGTCCGACGGGTGGCCATCGGCGGCGCTTAGACGAGCGCAGGCCACACACTCGGGTACCATCTCGGCCTCCGAGGGAGGACTCTTGCTCAGCCGCGCAAGCCCGATGCCGCCGTCCTGACGTGCGCTACGCTCCAAAGCTCTTGCTCCGGGCGGGTCCAGCGCCCTATCGACGCGATACTCATACCTCGTCCCTCTGCGTACAATGCGGGTATGAGGGTTCGCGATTCTAGCTTCGGTAACGACCGCGCCGGCTCGGTTGCGTGGGCTAGAGATCTCGTGGAATCGGGAGGGTTCTGCGTCCTCGACTCGGAGACCACCGGGCTGAGATCCCCCGTGCGGTTTGTGGAGGTAGCGATCGTCGACGCCGACGCGAGGACCCTCTTTGAGGGCACCATAAGGCCCGGCTGCCCGATAGATGAGCAAGCCACGCGGGTGCACGGCCACACCGCTAAAAGCCTCGCCGGCTCGCCCTCCTTCCGCGAGGTCTATCCGGACCTGTTGGAGGTTCTGTGGGGCAGGAGGGTCCTCGTCTACAACGCCCCCTACGACAGGAGGGTTTGGGACGCGGAAGTGAGGGGCCTCGGTGCGCGCGGAGCCCTGGTGGGTCCGTTGCCCGCCTGGGAGTGCGCCATGAGGCGCTACGCCTCCTACGTGGGAGAACCCTCGAAGCGAGGAGGCTACCGCAACCAGAAGCTGGTCGGCGGGGACCACAGCGCCTTGGGCGACGCTCTAGCGACCCTGCGTCTGATCGAGGAGATGGCCCAAGGGGAGAGAGGAGAGGCTGCCTGGGCACGAGGACCGCGTGACACCACCCCCCGTCTGCTCTAAGGCACGCCCCACATTCTTCTCCTTCCTTGTTGGCGTGAAAGAGCAAGCGAGAAGAGACCCTTTGGCGTACGGAGTTTGCCGCTTATAAGTTGCTGCGCCGGCTTCTTGCGAGCCCCTTCCGATTAGCGCAAACGGTTTCTTACTGGTATTCCTGTTCGAACATCTCGTCGGCCGCGTCCGCTGAAGGCCCAACATAATCGTTCGATGATCCTCCGGACTCCGTCGCCCCTGCAGAAGACCCTGCCGAGCTTTCCTGCTCGTCCTCCAGAACGAAGCTGACCACGACGTTTACCTTGTACGCGGAGATGTTCCCGTTCTCGACGAATACATTCATATCCTTGACCCAGCAACCCTCTACGCCCCGCAGCGTCTGGGTAGCGCGAGCAATGGCTTGTCTGATGGCGTCCTCGAAATCTTTATCAGAGGTGGCGCTCAACTCGGTAACGCTGGCAACGGACATGGCGCAATTCCCTTCGTTCGCTTCGGAGGTCTTTATCCCGTGGGGCGGAACCACAAACCGACGAGCCCATCCCCACTGCCCTCCCCTATGGCCAAACCTTTAGTCAACACAGGTCGAGCCGGCAGGTGAAGGGTGGTAAGCTTCGGGCGTGTATCGCGTGACGGGGCACCGGTATCCGTTGTGCGTACGCGTCCATCGAGCGCCCCGCCCTACGCCTCGCGGAGGCAGGACCACTTAGCCAGAGGAGGTGTGTAAGGTGCCCATATACGCGTCTTTTGGAAACGGCCGGGCTTCGACGGGCAGAGTCCTGCTCTCCTTGGCGGTTTTGGGGAAGGCACTAAATTTACCCGTACGGACTCTCCTGCCTCATTCAATCGGATTGGCCTATGTCCTCGCCGCCCGTGACGAGTTATATAGCTCTTTCTTGCAAACGGGGTGACTTATTCTCTGGCAAGTCTTACAGGCAAACTTCGAGACCCGCCGAAGTCGAAGGTGTCTCTTTCGCAACCCCTCGGGCTTACTATTCCTAGCCTGTTCGCTCGGATGCGACAGCTTTTCTCGGAAGCTCGCGCCAAGAACCGAAAAGGGATCGTCGCATGATCGCAGAAGAAGTAACACGAGTTTTCCCTCGCTCGGCTAGTTGGTGCAATGGAGAGACCAAAGGATCCGGCGACACGAACCTCTTGCCTACCTATCGCTGGCGCAATGCCTGTAATTACGACGTAACCACTCGTAAGCACCGCTCTTCAGCGTCGACGCTCTGCAGAAGGTCACCGGCCCGAAGCCCGACGTCTGGCTGGTCAAGAAGACCGTGGGCATCCTGATTGCGTGATCAGCGGCGCTCTTTAGACGTCGCGAGGTTTCAGCGAAGAGAGACGCCGGAGATGATGCTGCTTAGGGGGTGGAAGTGCGTCAGGGCTGGCAGTAGTGATGGACGACGCCTACCACACGGTGAAGGGGTGGATCCCTCTCGTCTACGGGCTGGACGCGTTGGCGGAGATGGTCTTCCTCGAGTGCTGAAGCTACGTCCTGGTGCACGTAAAGGCGTGGAACGTCAACGAAAGCAAGAAGAAGGGGGAGTCCTGTATCGCGTCTCGGGGAAAACAACTCTCTGTGTGAGCTGCAGCGCAAAGATTTGGGCCAGCGGGGGTGTGTCGTGGAGGATATGTGTACCGACCGTAAATCCTTCAGTGGCAGTTCGGTGCGATCTGTAGCGTGCGTCTGCGCGCTGCTCGCAGCGATTCACAGCCTCCTCGCCTCCCGGTGGGCCAAGGGCCTGGCAAGCCGGTTCGCCGGACCCCGGCGCCGGAACGGGTTGTACCGCTCCATCTACAACGCGCAGTCGGTCGTGCTGATGGTCTGGGCGACGTGGTGGTTCTCGCGCCTGCCGGATCGCGAGCTGTACCGGGCGCCGGCGCCGTGGTCGTGGCTTTTGCGGGCGGGGCAGGTAGCCTCTTTAGGCGTGGTGCTCGCCACCGTGCGGGCGAGCGGCATGCCCTCCACCGGGTTACCGCAGCTCAGGTGCTTCCTGAGGCGGGCGGAGCCCGAACCGGAGCCGGAGGCCCAGGGACCGCCGCCGACAACCGATCGCGAAGGGATGGCGGCGGTCGGGCCGTTCCGCTTCTCACGCCACCCGAGCAACCTCGCGTCGGTAGCTTTGTTCTCACTCTTCCCCCGGATGACGGCGAACCGCGCCGCACTGGCGGCGGTTGTAGCCATCTACGCCGTGCTGGGGGCCATGCACGAGGAGCACAGGTTGATGAGGATGTACGGCGTGGCCTACGAGCGGTACCGGCGGTCGGTACCTTTCCTCGTACCCGGACTTTCGCGTGGGACGGGGTAAGCAGCGCGTCGCGGGCGATGCGCCTGGGACTCGCTCGCCCCGGCATCGCCCAGCCCTTTTCGGTCTAGAAGTGTCTGACCGCGGGAGCTTTCTATCGGCTGGCGGGCTTGCAAGACGATTCAGTGATGCTTCACGTATCGTAGGCTCAAAGGATACGGCAAGAGAGGTTCGTGCCTGTTCGGAAATATGTTCGTTTTGAGACCTTAGGAGGCGTTTTGAGCCAGTCTGAAGGGACGAGTAAGATAACGGTGTTCATAGTACGCACCACCCCTTCCGAGGGCGGCGCGGAGTACGTCTACGAAGCAGCCGCAGAGCTGCACCAGACGAGGGCCAACGCATTGCTCATCGCCTACTCCGACGACTCGGCAGAACATGCCCTAGAGGAGCTCGAGCTTTGCATGAGAGACCTCGGGATTGTCGACGAGTCTCGAGAGATCGACTGGGAGATCGCGTACGATGAATCGGGAGAGCTTCAGGAAAGAGGCTAGAAGGGTCCGCTACGGCTCATCAGGGTAATGGCTTTTCCCGTACGCTCCCGACGGATGCGGTCCTCATCGCCGGCCTGTTTGTCGTCTGCGCCAGACCGTCCACGCCCGATTCCGGGTGCGGCCCATCGCGACGGCGCCTAACCTCCTCGCAAGCGCTCGTACGAATGGCCCGAGGCGTGCAAATGATATGCACCCGAATGCTCATGTCTTCGTGCCGGTCGGGGGTAAACTACCCTTGCCACGGTTTCCAAGGTCGGCGTCCTCCTTTCTCACCATCACACGACGCCGACCTACTTCTACCCCCACTTCTCCCTGCTTGCGACCGCTCATGGACGAGCGTTCTGACTGATGGGACAATGCCGATCGGTCCATGAGCCGACGAAACCTTTGAGGAACTTGGCGCAACGCAAAAAGCGGAGGGACGAGCCACATGGCTCGTCCCTCCGCTAACAGAGCCTGCCTCACGTAAGAGGGAGGCCTTGGTCTTTGAAAACCGCATAGCGCGAAAAATCATCAAGCCCTCGACCTATTAGTACCACTCGGCTGAACACATCGCTGTGCTTACACCTGCGGCCTATCGACCTGGTGGTCTACCAGGAGTCTT
>JADDPR010000134.1 GCA_016781775.1 Rubrobacter sp.
CAAGGAGTTGTGGGCCTGAAGTCCTCGCAACACTCATCTAGGGTCACCAAGGTAACGATACGCCTCATCAAGCCTCCTTGTTCTGGTCCCTTGCGGGAGTTTGGCGAAAAACATACGGAGAAGCGCAAGCCGGCGTATCCCCCAAATGAGCTAGATTTAGAAGGCACCAAGAAAAAGGGCCAGGGACTCCGAAGAGTACCCCGGCCCGAATTGTCCAGACTGTCCGGACGATTGCCCTACGCTGTCCGGGCCTCCCTCTTGCGGCGCTCCTCGCGGGCGGCGCGGCGGGGGGCTACCCACCGCTCTCCATGTCGTCGCGGGCGAGCTCCTGCTGCACCGTGGCGCGCTCGCGGATCGGCTCCAGGGCCTCGAGGAGCGGGCGCTGGCCGACCTCGAAGGCCTCGCGCATGAACCCGCAGACGAGCTCCCGGGCCTCGCACCACCAATCGTAGGGGGTGTCGCGGGTTCATGCGCGAGGCCTCGCCGTAGTCGTAGGCGAGGGTGTCGGGGTCGGTGTCCTCTTCGCGCAAGGCGTAGGCGGCGCGTATGGCCTGGCCGTGGTCGGGGCTCGGGCGCTCGCCGGGGACCGTGGCGGCCCGGACGGCGGCGATCAGGAGGGGGTTGCGGGCCGGGCGCGTGTTGCCCAAATGACCGAGGAGGCCGTGCAGCTCCCCCTCCGCGTCCTCGAAGGCCTCCAGGCGGGCGGCGGCTACTGCCTCCTTACCGCGGGCCTCGCAGAAGGGGAGCGCCCAGACCTCGCCCACGGCGGGCCGGTTGCAGGCCTCCGGGTAGCTCACCACGCACACGGGCGGGTCCTTCTCTTCGGCGGGGGCGGGGCTGTACTTCCTGAACTCGAGCATCAATGCTCCTATCAATCGAAACGCCCCCACCGGAGCAAACTAGGCCATTAATAGCGGGCTCTGCCGTGCTCCTGGTGGATAGACTCCACCTTACCAGGCCGAGGGGTTGCGTAAGGAGTAGAGCCGCATGCGAGCCAACCGAGATCTCATCCCAAAAGGGCTTAGAACCGAGCAACTCTCCATCGAGCGGGGACGTGTGACCATCTCCGTCGCGTCTGTTGAGCCGTCCGCGAGTTGCCCGGTCTGCGACCGCCCCTCGAGGCGCGTGCATAGCCGCTACGTCCGCACGATCAACGATCTACCGTGGCATGGTAACCCCGTGGTCCTTCGCGCCCGGGTGCGACGCTTCTTCTGCGATGAGGGTACCTGCGAGCGCGGGATTTTCTGCGAGAGGCTGCCGGAGATCTCGGCCCGCGGTCGTAAGACAGGTCGATTGGAGGAGGCGTTGCTGGCGATCGTCTTCGGGTTGGGTGGGCGCGCCGGCGCCAGGCTGGCCGAGGGGCTCGGCCTCTTGGTCGGACGCGACGCCCTGCTCCGGAGGGCGAAGAGCGCCCCGCTGCCGGACGGCGGGAAGGTGAGGGTGCTGGGCGTGGACGACTTCGCCTTCAGGAAGGGCCACGCCTACGGGACGGTGCTCGTGGACCTCGAGCGCCGCAGGGTCGTGGATCTGCTGCCCGAACGCTCTCAAGAGAGCCTCGTGGCCTGGCTGGAGGACCATCCCGAGACAGAGTTTGCCGCCCGCGATCGCTCCCACATCTACCGAGAAGCCCTGGCCAAGGGCGCCCCCCGCGCCGTGCAGGTGACGGACCGGTGGCACCTCCTGCACAACCTCGCGCTGACGCTGGAGAACCTCCTGCTCCACAAGCAGCCCGCCCTCCGCCGGGCGGCGACGCCGGGGACCGAGCACGAAGACAGGGGCGACGGCGCCTTCGGTTCCGGGCCCGTCATGCCCAACCGCCCGAGGAACCACGACCGGAAGATGGAGGAGGCCACGAGGAGGCGCCACGAGCGCCTGGTCCGGCAGTGGGAGGACATCCGCCGCCTCTACCTGGCGGGGGCGGACCTCAGGCACATCTCGAAGAGGCTCGGCATAAGCGCGAGGACCGTCTACCGCTACAAGGACCTTGAGGAGCCGCCTCGCAGGGCGTACAAGAGGAAGAAGAGCGTCCTCGACCCCTACGTCCCCTACCTCGTTAGGCGGTGGAACGAGGGGTGCCGCAACGGCAAGAAGCTCTACCGCGAGATCCGCGAGAGGGGCTACCGAAACAGCGAGGAGACCTGCGCCCGCTTCACCGCCCAGCTCAGGCGCGCCGAGGCCCGGGGCAGGCCGCCCTCCTCCGTGCCCCGGGCGAGGAAGGGTTCCGTGGCGGGACTGTCCCCGACCTCCAAGAACGTCGCCGCGCTGTTCATGCGACGGGAAGAGAAGCTCAACGACGAGCAGAAGGAGTACCTGAAGAGGCTGTGCGGCGCCGACGAAGCCCTCGCGGACGCGCGCCGTCTGACGCAGGAGTTCAACGGCATGGTCGGGGACCTCCAAGGCGAGAAGCTCGACGGGTGGCTAGAAGAGGCCGAGGCGTGCGCGGCTCCCGCGATGCGGCGCTTCGCCGCAGGGCTCAAGAAGGACCTTCCGGCGGCGGTGAGGGCGGGGCTAACCGAGAGCTGGTCGAACGGACCGGTGGAGGGGTTCGTCCACAAGCTCAAGCTTTTGAAGCGGCAGGGCTACGGCCGGGCGGGTTTCGACCTGCTCAAGGCGAGGATGCTGGCCGCCTGAAGACCGCTGGGGCGGCGGTCCGGGGGAGGACGCCCCGCTTCACCAAGATGCCGACAGAGCCCGCGGTTGTTGGCGAGGTCTCTTCGTGCGCGTCATGGATTCGAACAGCTCCCAGGTGACGAACGCATCCTGGTGCTCCCCGCCCTCGGCGGAGACGTCGAGGGCTATGCCTTTGGGGTTCACCCCCCTCACCCTGCCGACGCGGCGCCGCCCGTCCGTCCTCTCCACCTCGGCCTCGGCCCCCCGCAACGGCTTCTTGGGGGGCTTCTCGGGTTTCTCGGCCATCCTTCTCTCCTTTGCTTACACGTGTTCACGCGATCCCCTCTCGGCGTGGAGGGGCGCAGGATTCGCTGTACGCCCGCCGCGGGTTAGCGTCGACGCTCGAAGACGGGTTCCCACCTCCAGAATTCGATGCGTCCGAAGAGATCGTCGTATCCGCGGGAAAGCTCTTCGACCCGTTGCATGACCTTCGCGCTGGCGAAGTAGAAGTGGACGGCGTCCACCTCGCCGCCGTCCAGCTGCCGCGCGTAGTCGGCGAGGATGCGCTTGTAGTCCGCGTTGCGCTTGGCGGTGAGCTCGAGCTCGACCGCGACGAGATCACCGCTCACGAGGACCAGGAGGCCGTCGGGCGTCCGGCCCATCTTGCCCCCCGGCCCCATCCTCCCGGTCTCCTTCTCGCGGCGGGCCATGAGCTTGTCGCGCCGAACCTCCCGCTCCGTGATCCAGTCCTCCACGCCCTCGTCGTCCTCGCGCAGCTGGTAGGAGAGCTCGAGCACCTCCAGGTGATGGTGGAGCCTCGAGAGGTCGTACCGGGGGGGCGGCAGGTCGACCTCGGCGAGCCTCGCCCCCTGCTCGGTCGCCCTGTAAACCTGCGGCATCCTGTAGAAGATCCGCTCGCCCCTCACCAGCCCCCTCTCCTCCAGGGCCCTGAGCCTGCGGTAGGCGGCCTTCACGGACTCCGCGAAGAACTCCCGCCGGACCTGCTCGGCGGTCGCTGCCCCGTAGCGAGTCAAGAACTCGAGGATGTGCAAGTCCCGGTCGGTGATCCTCCACGCCCGTCCTACCGCCAAAGTATCTTCCCTTCGTCGTCGCGATCGTAGACGCCGACGTATTCGCCGTCCCGAAGCGCTCCGTCGCGGCGGCGCGACGAGCTCCTGACCAGCCACCACGCGCCGCCGACCACCATAGCCGAGCACAAAGCGACGGGAAGCCTATGGGGGACAAGCCAATCGGGCAACAACCAACCCACCAGGCCCCTCAAGGAGGAGACGACCCAAGAATCCGGCTCGCCGCTTTCGGTTGGTATCCCCAATCCTTCCAGGCCCGCAGGCGCAGGGGAGTAATCCGCGAAGTCTTGGAGTGCCAAGGAACCGTAGTAGACCGCAAGCAAGGTTGCGAGAAACAAAGGGAGCGCGACCGCCAACTCGCGCCAGGTGACCGCAGCCGTCGCGTTGGTCACTCGCGCCAGGACCGCCTCGCGCCGGGCCTCGTCCTCCCGCTTCCGGCTTTCCCGCGCCTCCCTCCGACGGTTTTCCTCGGCGATCTCCTGTTGGCGCTTGAGGAACTCCACGGCGGCCCTGCGCTCCTCCGGCGTGTAGGGCGCCTCTTGCGGCCCTAACTCCGCTTCGACTTCCTGTTGCTCGCGAGACTCGACCATCGTCGCGGCGTGAGCGTCCCGCGCCTCCCTGATGATCTCGCGCCGCTTCTCCTGCACGGCACGGCGTTCGGTCCTAAAATCGAGACCCTCCAACTCGGCCAAGAAGCGGAGGTGATCGAGGTCTTTCGAGAAACATCCCCGCCCGCCGCAACGCACCGTGCCCTCGATCAGATTCAGTAGCAGATCGCGCCCACCGCACCTCGGGCACTCGTAGAGCATCGCCGGCGTACCATCGTAGAGCACCTCCCGGAGCTCCCCCTCGCCGCAGTAATACTCGCAGACCGTCTTCGCCGCCCAAGACTTACTGCCCACGCTCATGTCTGGCTCTTTCACGTCCTGCCCATCCTCCTTCGCATGCCTATTGCGCGACGCCTTCCCTGAGGGGAATTTTATGGACGCCTTGCCGAAACCCAACTCAGCGGGGGCTTTCAGGACAGCAGATCGTTCAGAATTCTCCGTAAGGGACAGGCTAAACCCAGAGCGGGAACCGGGATGGAGCGTTAGAAGGCG
>JADDPR010000239.1 GCA_016781775.1 Rubrobacter sp.
GCCGACCGCGGAACCTGCGGTCCCGCACGGGAGGGCGGCGCCCTCCCGGCAACCCTCCCGGCGGGGAGGGGGCAACCCCTCCCCACACCCCTCCTCGTAATAGGGGTCGGACGCTTCGCGTCCTCAAAATTGATTTTGGGACGCTAGGACGCATCCTGGTCTATGTTCGTCAGGGCCGGGGCTTCGCCCCATATTAGGCCCTGCCGACCATGTACGCCCAGGACGGCCTGAAGGCCGCCCCCGCCCAGGCGGGGGTGCTACGTCCCAAAAGCCTCTCTCTCTCAATGCTTCCCAAACCAGGGCAGCCCCCAGGGGCCTGAAGGCCCCGTTTGATAGGGGGCTGCCCTGGCATACCACGCCGACGTCGCCTGTAAAGAGGACGCCCGGAGCTTGCGAAAACTTTTTGCTTAACGGCCAAAAAGCCGGCCTACAAAAACTTTTCTCCAGATGGATCGGCCTAGACGGCCGACTATGGATATTTTGCTCCGCTTACCTCTTGACAGGTACCCCTGCGAGAGCACCTCCGGCCGGCGCGGGGACCGGCCTACGGCACTCTCTCCGGGCGACTTACGGCGTGACATGGGGAAGCATGTAAGAGAGGAGTAAGTAGCTCCTCCGACCCGAGCGAAAGGAGCCGCACGATGCAGATGACGACCGAGGCGCAGACGAAGGTTGCGGTTCAGGAGGTCCTCGCCGAGAAGATCATGGAGCGCCTGAACAAGCTGGCCGCATCGGAGGAGCGGGAGCTCCGGGGCGCGTTCTCGAAGATCCCCGCCCGCGTCTACGAGACGGCGCTGGAGCGCCTCTCGATCATGAAGATGATCCGCAAGGTCCAGAGCCGCCAGGACGGCGTCGTCTACGTCGCGAAGGCCGACGCCACCAGGGAGCAGCTCGCCACCGCCGCGTCCCGCTACCGCAAGGTCGCCGCTGCCTCGGAGCACCAGGCCGAGCCCCGGACCCGCTACCTCCGGTACTCCGTGAAGAAGGAGACGGAGCTCCGCTACGCCGACCCGCACCCCTTGACCGACGATTCCGTGACGGCCGAGCACGACGAGTTCCTCGCCGGGTCGATGTCCCAGGAGGCGCACTTCGGTCTCAACTACGAATCCGCCCGCTTCGACGCCACCTACGAGGACGCCCAGCTCGCCACCCGATCGGCGATGGAGCCCCGCCAGGTCCTCGTCCGCAACCCCCGCCCGATGGCCGCCGACAAGCAGCGCCTCGTCGAGATCCAGCTCAAGAGCGGCCAGGGG
>JADDPR010000536.1 GCA_016781775.1 Rubrobacter sp.
CCTCCCGCGGGTGGAGCGAGGCGTCGTACATGTCGTAGAGCTCGCGGTCGGAGAGCTCCCGGCCGTGGGCTTTCTTCAGGAGCCACAGCTCCTCGTAGTTGCCTATGTGCCCGTAGTCCCAGATCGGGGGGCTCATGATGGGGTCGTGCTGGGCGAGCAGGTCCTCTTTCGAGACCCCTTCCAGCAGGAGCCGCGTCCTTTCACGCGCTTCCTCGAGTTGTTGCGCAAGAACTTCCTTTGCGCCTCCGCGCCTGGTACCCCTGCTGGGTAGAATCGCGTCGAACTTATCCGCCATCTTCCCTCCTCTCGCTCCTGCTCCTTATGCTGACGGCAAGCCGGTCGTAGTGGTACCCTCCACGAGATCGGCCGTGCTCCTGCTGCGGGCGGCCTGGTACACCGCCTCGGCGGTGACCTCGGCGGGGCGTCGAGCGTCGGCAGCTGCACCATCGTGCCGCGAACGTCGCTCCCGTCGTGCAAAAAGAGCGAGGTCCGCACCGAGCCTGTGAACCCTTATCGCGAACAACCCAGCCCGCAGTAGGAGGCACGCAAGGGAACAGCCCAATAAGAGAGGGTCCCGAGCCGACCCGCGCGATCGTGCCCCCGTTCCTTGGCAACATACACTTCCGGAAACCGCTCCCCTCAAAGCTCCACCCAGCGCCCCGAAGGGTTGACTTCCCTCCAAGCCCCCCCACGTCCCCGCTCGCCAGGGTGCTCGCGCCCTCCTTCACCTTGCCGCAGAACCCGGCCGAGAGCCAGTACCGTAGGCCGAGGGCCGTCCCTATGCCGGCCACGATCCCCAAGCGCACGAGCCGTATCGTTCTGAGGAAGAGTCCGGCGTGCTTCTCCGGGACGCCCGCGGGCGGGCCAGGGGGCGTCGAGGCGGTCCTTGGGGGAGAGCAAGGGCGGGGCGGGGCCTAGCGGTAGACGCCGTTGTGGCCCAGGCTGAAGCGCCCGGGGTTCGGGAAGTACGCGATGCCGTGGGGCTCGGCGCCGGTGTAGATCGTGCTCAGAAGCTCTCCTGTCTTCGTGTCCAGGACGTAGACCGCGCCGTCGTAGCGCCCCGAGACCCAGAGCTGGCGGCCGTCGGGGGAGAGCTGGAACATGTCCGGCGTGCCTCCGGTGACCCAGGTGTCCGTGATCTCGCGCGTCGCGAGGTCGAGGACGGTGATGGTCCCGTCGAGGCGGTTGCTTATGTA
>JADDPR010000160.1 GCA_016781775.1 Rubrobacter sp.
TCGGCGGCGCGGGCGGCCTGCCTCTCGGCGGCGCGCTCCTCGACAGCCTGCTCGGCGGCGCGGGCGGCCTGCCTCTCGGCGGCGCGCTCCTCGGCAGCCTGCTCGGTGGCGCGGGCGGCCTGCTCCTCAGCCTGCCTCTCAGCGGCACTGGCGGCCTGCTCCTCGGCCTGCCGCAGGGCCGCAATGTCGACCTCCGGGGTCTCGACGGGCTCCGGAAGCGCGATGGGCTCCGGAGTGCCGGCGGGCCTCGGGACGGTCACTGCAACCGGCTCTGACGCGATCGTCTTCTCGGGGGCTGCCGGAGTCGGCACCTCCTCGCGCACCTCGCTAACCGGAACGACCTTAGGCTCGGCTGCGGCGTGCTCCTCCTCATGCGCTTCGCTCGCCGCCCGGGCCTGTTCGGCCTGGCGGGCCTGCTCAGCCTCGAAGGCCGCTTGGAGCTCGGCGTTCAGCCCATCGAGGTAAGCCTGGGCGTCCGCCTCGAAGTCGGCGGCCTGATCCAACTGAGAGTCGGCTTCTTCAAGGGCCTCGACCCGCTGCTCGCGCGTCGTCTCCAGGAATGCCTTTTTATCGGTGAGGGTGTCCCTGATCTCGCGAACGCGGTCGAACTCGGCGCGCTCACGGGCCAGGAGACGCACCCAGAGCTCGAGCCGGTTGGCGAATTCGGAGAAGTCCTCGGCCCCCATCAGCACGTCGACGAAACCGACGTTTCCGCTCTTGTACATCGTGGAGGCGCGCTCCTCAAGCCGCCCCTGAGCCTCGCCGAGATCCTCCTGGGCGACCTTGAGATCCTCATTCGCCGCCGCTATCTCCCCGTCAAGCTCGCTGAGTTTAAAGACCGCATCGCTGTGCGCTTCGTACGCCGCTCCCGCATCTATTCGTAACTCCGCGAGTCTCTGTTGGGCCTCCCCAACCTCGTCCTCCTCAGTATCCGTCGTGGTTTGGGCGCCGGCAGTAAGCCCGAATATGAATACCGCGCCGACAATAAGACCGAGAAATACCAGCAGGTTGCCCCTTCGAAGCATCACGGCGTACGGGCTCCTTCCCCTTCGCAATGTTTATTAATTTGTTTAAAGGGGATCTGTTGGTATCCCCCCTCCTATGCTCGGCACTTTAGGGAAGCTCTCCTCTTTGCGCAATGCCTTCTTCGTATAGGTACATGCGACGTAGAAAGAGAACGTGGCTTAGATAAAGGGAATTCTTGTTTCCCTGCCGAAACTTATTTTTAATAAATCTTAATACTCTTAACGGACGTGCAAGAAA
>JADDPR010000081.1 GCA_016781775.1 Rubrobacter sp.
GCTACGGACCTTCACTCGCTTCCGGGCGCATCTTCGGGGCCGGCTTGCGGCGCGGCGGCCTCGGGCTTCTCCCCCTCTTCCTCCTTTGTCCCCGGGGCGTCCTTCGCGTGCGGGTCCTGAACCCTCGTGGGCTCCTCGCCCCGCTCCGCGTTATTCCGCGCGGCACGCCTCGCGGCGCGATCGTCCGGGCTCGGCTTCGCCTCCTCGCTGTCGGTGCCGCCCGTCCCGATAACCTCCCCGGTGGCCTCGTCCGCCGCCTCGCCCTCGGGCTCCTCGGCGACCTCTGCGGGGGGCTCGGGGAACTCCAGGTTATCCCCTCGCGCGAGGTCGTTCAAGATCTCGCCGGCAATCGGGGCGGGGAGCTCCAGCCTGAGAGCCAGGCCCTCTGCCGCCCCGAGCACCGCGTAATCGTCGGAGGCCTCTCCCTCGCCCACCGCGCCCAAAGACATGAGAACACGGGCCATCCCCGGCGTGGGAACGAGCGTATCGCCGCCGGCGGCGACCCTGAGGTACTGGATCAGGGGCAGCTCGAAGCCCGGGACGACCCCCGCTATGGGCTCCGTCTCGTGGATGCGCCGCCGGATAAACAGGCGCGTGTCGTAGCCGTCGGCCCAGCGCCTGAGGACCTCGTTCTCGTCGACGTAGTTGTACTGGGTCACCCGGTGCTGAAATTGGCCTAGAAGCCGCCCGGTCATCACCCGTATCCGCTCGTCCCCAAAGAACCAGGAGTCGTCCTCGACGTTCATGATCCCGCTGGCCCTCGGGATCGTCATCTCCTCCTCGTCGTCCTCGAAGGTCTCTTCGAAGGCGCGTACCTTCTCCCGCACCTCCTCGACGGGACGCCCGCTCGCCATGAGGGCCGTCTCGTAGATCTTGAGCGCCGCCGGTCCCCTGCCGAGCGCATCCAGTCTACGGGCCGCCCTCTCGAGCCTCGCCTCGTAGTCCGGCAGGTTCTTGATTTTCCAGGCCGCCGCCTCTAGCGCACCGCCGTGCAGGAGATCCACCATTGCAACCCCTTAATATGCTTGCGAGCTCACCATAGGCTCAACCTACGGTATGCGTCAATATACAGCATCTTCGCGCGCCTAAGAACCGGCCTCCGCCCCGCCTTCCTTGAGGCCGTACACCCCCGGCGCCGTCTGGCGAAAGGGGCTCTCCTCGTTGTCGCGGACGTCGACGGAGAGCCGGGCGCGCATGGTGTTGTGGGGCGTCCGGCCGGTGCTCTTCAGGTACCCCGACTCCAGGGCTATCTCG
>JADDPR010000551.1:0-1039 GCA_016781775.1 Rubrobacter sp.
ACCACGTAGCGTAGGTCGAGAAGCGGAAGCCGCGGTCGGGGTCGAACTTCTCCACCGCCTTCATCAGGCCGATGTTCCCCTCCTGGATGAGGTCCTCGAACGGCAGACCCATCCCGCGGTATTTCTTGGCGACGGAGACGACGAGCCTTAGGTTCTTCTCGATGAGCCGCTGACGGGCCCTCTTGTCCCCGGCCTTGGCCCTGTTGGAGAGGTCGACCTCCTCCTGGTGGGTCAGCAGGTTGCCCTGCCCAATGTGCTTCAGGTACTTGGCCAGAAGCTCCGGCGTCTCGGCAAGGATTTCCTTCCGCCTCGCTCCCGCTGGCCGGCTATTCGACATCTTCTGTGCCATTTTTCAACCTCCTTTGCCAAGAGAGGTCCAACTTCACGAGGGTCCTCTCCTGGCAAGATTATGATCCGAGCTAGCTACTCGTATAGGCGGTTCCCAAACACGGGGGTGCCGGAGGATCTATGGTCCGAGCCTTCCAAACCACGTCCTCGCGGTAGCCGCCACGCCATCGAAGATGCCGGAGCGACGGACAAAAAAGGGCGTCCCCGGCCCGCGATACGGGGACGCCCTCGAAGGGGGTGCTCAGAAGGTGATCACCTGATAGCCCTGGGAGACGAGCTTCTGCAGGCTGGGGTGCCCGTCGTACTCGTCTAGAAAGGGGACGCCGCTCTTCTCGACCTGGTACTTGACGCCAAAAGCGTTCGCGCAGTAGGCGCACGCCCCCGCGACGGAGTCCCTGATCTCCTCGAAGTCCCCGTTCAGCCTGTGGTCGGGCTTCGAGAGCTCGCCCACCCACTTGGTGCCGGCCCCGTCGAAGATGACGGTGACCTCGTCCCCGGCCTCCTCGAACTCCTTGGTGGTGGTCAGGGCATTCGCTACGCGCCCGAGGTCTCCGTGCGTCTCGGTGTCGGCCAGTACTACTATCGCTACCTTCGTCATTCTTTCTCCTCGCGTATTCGATGAACAATAACTGGCGCGCGGCCAGCACAGGTGCCGTCTGCTGCTGAGTCTCGGACCCTGGTGGTCTCCCTT
>JADDPR010000551.1:1064-3359 GCA_016781775.1 Rubrobacter sp.
GCGTGCCCGGACGCCGGTCTACCGCCATCGGAGCTGCTCTACGCCCTTCGTGAATACCGACTAGACGAGTCGCGGATTTCTTACCGTTTGGTCGGCTTTTTTGGACGTGCCTCCGTCGCGGGGTTTCTTGCCCATCGCGGCGGAGAGATCGCAAGGAGGTTGGCGGAAGATTCCGCCAGGACGTACCGCGCGGAACAAAGCGTCCCGGAGGGCCACGAACGGCGAGCCGATCGTCTCGATGCGGGCATGGAAGCGATCTCGCCGCCCTCTGCCCCGAGGACCGCGGCGCCCGGGCTCCTACCCGTGTCGACGTCAAGACGGCCTTCATCAAGCCGCGCTCTCGTTCGACCCCGTCGCCCTCGCAACGCGCTTCGTGGGCATAGGAGCGATGCGGAGTTCGAGCTTCCTATCCCGGAGCCTCCTCACCCAAGATGCCCTCTCGCTCCAACCGAAGATCGGTAAAGGTCTCGGCGCGAAGATCATCCCTTGCCGCTACAATGGCCGGTCGATGCCGAAGAAGGAGCGCACCAACGAGCAGTGGTTGGCGGAGCTGCGACCCCCGCCGCGCGACGAGGCGCTCGCCGACCTGCGTGTCCTGCTCGTGCGCGGGCTGGGGGCCGCTTTGGGGTCCCGGCGCGACGTCTCCCGGGAGGCGGTCGAGGACTTCGCCCAGGAGGCGCTCGTGAAGGTCCTCGGCAACCTCGGCTCCTTCCGGGGCGAGAGCCGCTTCACCACCTGGGCCCAAAAGATCTCCGTCAGGGTCGCCCTCACGGAGCTGAGGCGCCTGAGATGGCGCGACGTGTCGCTGGACGAGGCCCTGGAGCGCCACGAGCAGACCGGCAGCCGCAAGGACGCGTTCGCCGACGAGGAGCCAACCCCCGAGGAGCTTTCGGCGCGCGCGGACGCGCTAGCCCTGGTGCGAAAGTTCATAGACCAGGAGTTAACGGACAAACAGCGCGCGGCCATAACGGTGGTAATGTTCGAGGGCATGCCGCTCGAGGAGGCGGCCCGGCGCATGGGCACCAACAGGGGGGCCCTCTACAAGCTGATGCACGACGCCCGGAAGCGGCTCAAGAGGCGCATGGAGGAAGAGGGGCTCTCCCCGGAAGAACTGCTCGCGGCGTTCGCCGAGGGGTAAGAGACGGCGGGCGTGGAGAGTCTAAGTGGTACCTGTCCAAGAGGAGTGACCCAGTGGATGCGGATCGGGACGATCTCGAAAAAATCTTGATGGCCGTGTCCGTCACGCGCGAGGAGGAGATCGGCTGCGACGAGTGCTTCGAGCGGCTGGACCGGTTCGTCGAGATGGAACTTTCGGGCCTCGACGCCGCGTCGGCGATGCCGCTGGTTCGGGACCACCTCGACAAGTGTGGGGACTGCCGCGAGGAGTTCGAGGCGCTCTTGGAGGCCCTCAGGGAAGGGGGCCGCGGCCCGGTCGGACGCCTGTGGACCCGGCTGAGGCGCTCCCTCGGCGCGGGCTGAGCCCCGGATTCGCCGAGGAAGAGGCGGGGCACGATCTCACGCTCGGGCCAACGCTCCGCGTCCGATATTCCCGCACGCGAACGGTTTTGTGGGCCCTCCGGCCGCGGACGCGTATACCGATGTTCAAAGTTGAAGGTGCGGGTCGGCGGAGGGCGTACCGTTCGGGGCGCGGGCGACCCCCGGAACGTTGTGAGTGCCCGATCTCGTCGTCGAGCAGCGGCGCGCGCCGGGTTTGCGCCCAACCGTGCCGCGAGAAAGCCGAGGTGAAGAAAGCGCCGTGACGTTCCCGATCTACCGGGCCGAGATCCCCTACCTGACCACCGAGCAGATGATCGAGGTGGACCGGGCCATGATCGAGGACTTCGGCATAGAGCTGGTCCAGATGATGGAGAATGCCGGGCGCGCCCTCGCCCACCTGGGCAGGGTACGCTTTTTGGGAGGAGACCCTCGCGGCAAGCGGGTCACCGTACTGCCCGGCACGGGCGGCAACGGCGGCGGCGCGATGGCGTGCGCGAGGCGGCTGCACAACTGGGGCGCGCGGGTCGGGGTCCTCGTCACCAAACCCGACGAGGGCTTCGCGCCGGTCCCTGCCCATCAGCTGCGGATCCTCCGCCGGATGGGGGTGGAGGTCGGGTCGTCCGAAACCGCCGTCGGTGGTCCGGACCCCGATCTGATCGTCGACGGGCTCATCGGCTACAACTTGAAGGGGGCGCCCAGGGGCACGGCCGGCGAACTCATTCGCTGGGCCGCCGCCCAAGACGCTCCCGTTCTTGCCCTGGACGCCCCCTCCGGCGTCGACACCACCACCGGCACCGT
>JADDPR010000551.1:3393-4688 GCA_016781775.1 Rubrobacter sp.
ACCCTGGCCCTGCCCAAAGAAGGCTTGCGGGCCCCGGGCGTCGAGGCGCGGGTCGGCGAGTTGTACCTGGCCGACATCGGCGTACCCCCGTCCCTCTACGCCGGACCCGCCCTGGGCCTAAAGGTGGGCAACATCTTCTCCGAGAGCGACATCGTTCGGCTGCCCTAGCACGTCCCGACCCGCCGCCGCACCGCGAAGGTGCGCCTTCGCCCTCTTTCCTCCCCGGTCGTCGCCCCGTCGCGACGAGGTCTGGTCGGAGTCGGGACCGGCTCGGTATCCGCCCTGCCAGGCGTGCTCCGGGCCGGACCCCGTTGTTTGTACGACGGCGGCGCGACTGGTCCGCCGGAAGACCTCCGAATCGGCCCTCTCTAGAACACCGCGCTCGGAGACGCGCCGCGAGCAAGACCCGCCGGGGAGTCCGGAGGGAGCGGCACGATGGGCGTTACCCTTGGGGACGCGGGTAGCGGGCGCGATCGACCTTCGAGAACGCCCGCTCGGCCCTAGCCGCTCTACCCGCCGCCCCCTTCGAAGCCCGGGTAGAGGGCCATCCCCCCGTCCACGAAGAGCGTCGCCCCGGTCACGTAAGAGGCCTCATCGGAGGCCAGGAAGGCGACGCAGGCGGCCACCTCCTCCGGCTCTCCCCACCGGCCCCAGGGGACGAGCTTCTCGACCTCCGCCCGCTTCGTGGGGTCGTCCAGCTTCTCCTTGTTTATGGGCGTCGCTATGGCCCCGGGGGCCACCGCGTTCACCCTCACGCCCCTCTTGGCGAACTCCAGCGCCAGCGTCTCGGTCAGCATCTTCAGCCCGCCCTTCGTCGCGGCGTAGTGGGCGAAGTTGGGCCACGGGATGCGCTCGTGGACGCTGGAGACGTTTATGATCGTCCCGCCCCCGTCCCCGGTCATGATCCTGAGGGCCTCCCGGCTCATGAGGAAGGCACCGGTGAGGTTCACCGAGAGGACCTTCTCCCAGTCCTCGAGGGCCATCTCGAGAAAGGGGCGCTCGTTCTCTATCCCGGCGTTGTTCACCAGGACGTCTATGCGTCCGAACTCCTCGACGACCTCCCCCACCATCCGCTTCGCGTCGTCTTCTTTGGAGACGTCCCCCCGGAGCGCCACGGCCCGGCCTCCGGAGTCCGTCACCTCCCGCACGGCCTTTTCGGCTCCCCCTTCGTCCGCATCCGCCAGGTGGTTCACCCCTACCGCGGCGCCCTCGCGGCCCAGACGCACCGCGATCGACCGACCGATCCCGCTGGAGGCCCCCGTTACGAGTGCCACCTTGCCTTCGAGTCTTTGCTC
>JADDPR010000154.1 GCA_016781775.1 Rubrobacter sp.
ATCTTCAAGCGCACCATCTTCCCGACGGAGGTTCCCTCCCGCACGCGGAGCGACGCCCAGACTCCTCACGCCCCGGGCGACCCGCAGATCCAAGAGACGCGGGTGCAGTGGGGGGCCCCTCAGGCCTAGAAAGGAGAGGAATACGGCGCTCGGGGCGGGGCTCTCGTGAACCCCGCCCCGCCGCGCGCCAACGGACCACAAGCGTAAGGAGACAGAGATGGCTGCCGTAGGATTGCTTTACGTAGGTGGGGCGTTGTTCGTGAACGCCATGATGCTGCTGGGCAAAGCCGAGCCACGCAGCGTGGGCATCTTCAACCTGTTCGTCGGGGTGCTGCAGGTAGTGGTGCCCTTCTACATCATCGCGACCGCCGAGGACCCGAACGTGATCCTGAACGCCTCGGGCATCTTCCTCTTCGGCTTCACCTACCTCTACGTCGGTATTACGAACCTGGGTGGCTTCGATACCACCGGGCTCGGGTGGTACAGCCTGTGGGTCGCTATCATCGCAGTCGTGTACTCGCTCTTGAACTTCTTCTACTTCGGGGACCCGTTCTTCGGCGTCATATGGCTGATGTGGAGCTTCCTCTGGACCCTCTTCTTCATCCTGCTCGGCCTCAAAAGGGAGATCACCCGCTTCACCGGGTGGGTCACCATGGTGGAGGCCTGGATCACGTGCGTGATCCCCGCATTTCTGCTGCTCGCCGGGAGGTGGCCCGTAGGCTGATGAAGGGGTGAACGTGCTGCTGGTCGCCGCCGGAGGAGCGTTGGGCGCCGCGGCCCGTTATCTGGCGGGGCTGTGGCTCGTGGCCCGCTTCGGCGCGGGCTTCCCCTGGGGGACCTTTTTCGTCAACGTCACGGGCTCGTTTCTTATAGGGATCGTGCTCGTTCTCGTCGAGAGGGGCGCGCTTCCGGCCGAGGCGCGGCTGTTCGTGGCCGTCGGCATTTGCGGCGGCTACACGACCTTTTCCAGTTTCAGCTACGAGACGCTGCAACTCCTGAACGGCGGCGATGCGGGGCCGGTCCTCTTGAACATCTTCGGCCAGGTTCTCTTCTGCCTTCTGGCCGTGTACCTCGGCGTGGTCTTTGCTCGGGCACTCGGAGGCATTTGATGGAACCGGGCGACGCGACGAAGTTGACCGTCTATATCGGCGATTCCTTCCGGTACGGCCGCAAGAAGCTTTACTGCGCCATCGTGGAGATGCTGCACGAGGAGGGCATCGCGGGGGCGACGGTGCTGCACGGC